>DAOVZP010000245.1 GCA_030635045.1 Bacteroidota bacterium
GGATACCATTGCGATGGCGTATAGGGACACCGACAGTAATTCAGCCAATAATCTTATCCCGGATACCACCTTTACTATTGGAGGGGATTCTTTAACATTTGTTGTAAGCAGCACTCCTCGGGAGGAAGTGGTCACACCGAAACCACCCAGGGAGAATGAGAGCGACCGGATGACCAGCCACTTCAGCAATGTGACAGGATTATGGTTCCGTCTGTTACTAATAAGTTTCTTCCTTGGACTGGCATTCAACCTTCCCTTTAAGCTGTATCTGCGGAAAAAGCGGAGAAATAAGAAAATCAAAGAGGGCCTGTTCAAATTCTGCAAGAAATTTATTCTCAAAACCCCTCTGATCAATGCCGGGATCCTTTTCATCACCTATGGGATCACTTCCGGCTTTATGCTCTATCAGCTTTTATTCCATAGCGACTTCAACGAGATCACCCTGCGCTTTTACCGGCAGTTTTTCTTTATCATGACGGTCTCTTCCCTGATAAATATCCTGTTTGTATATTTCTGGCAAAAGCACCGTGTACATATCAGGTACCTGGAATTCTTTTATAGTCCGGTGGAACTCCGAAAAAGGATATTCAATCTTAAAGTTGGCAAGATCAAGAACAGGCTATGGATCTCCAGTGCAATGACCACTTTCTTCCCTGTACTCATTGTAATATTCTACATGGTGATCAGTATTACCAATGTACATGACTTCCTTGAGGAACCACCAACCGAAGAGCAGGCACAAATACTTATTGGAAAGTATGAGAGCTATTTTGGTGATAATTCTATCAATTCCGATACAGGGATCATCTATATAAACATGTTCGATACGTATATTATGCTGATCGGCACTTTCAGCGGGATCATGATCTCTTTCTTCTATCTGCTCCTGTTTATCCGGTGGACCACAAGGGATATTGTTTATCCTGTGAGGGAATTGCTGCTTAACATGCAGCGCACAGGCCGGGGGGAAATGGAATCATACAGCATTGTCAGGACTAATGATGAGATCGGGGAATTGACCGAAGGCTATAACGAGATGAGCGGACGCCTTAAAGATTATATCGAGAACATCTCTCTGATGAATGAGGCCAATGCCCGCTTTGTACCAAAGCAGTTTCTTGAATACCTGGGAAAAGACAGCATTGCTGACATTCAGCTTGGCGACCAGGTTCAGAAAGAAATGACCGTCTTGTTTTCGGATATACGCAGCTTCACAAGTATCTCGGAACAAATGACTCCTAAGGAGAATTTCAACTTCCTGAATAATTACCTTGGCTATATGGAGCCGGTGATCAGAAATAACAATGGTTTTATTGATAAGTTCATGGGGGATTCTATCATGGCCCTCTTCCCCGATAATACAGAAGATGCCATCAACGCAGCCATTGAGATGCGAATCAAACTCATTGAGTTCAATCATATTATCAGCCAGTTCGGACAGACACCCATTGACAGCGGGATCGGCATCCACACAGGATCACTGATGCTTGGCATCGTTGGTGGTGAAGGACGAATGGAAGGAACCGTGATCTCTGATGCTGTAAACCTCGCCTCCAGGCTTGAAGGGCTGACAAAGCTATATGGCTCCTCTATCATTATTACGGAAGAAACACTTATAAAGATCTCTGACCCAACCAGCTACCATTACCGCTTCCTGGACATTGTAAAGGTAAAGGGCAAGAAAGAAGCTGTATATATCTTCGAGATAATTGATGGAGACCCGGAAGATATAAGAGAATTGAAAGCCAAAACAAAAGATCTCTTCACGCAGGCAATACAAGCATACAAAAGCAAGGAATTCTCCCAGGCATTAGATGCATTCAAAGAAGTTGTGGACATAAACCCCTTTGATATGGCATCACTTCAGTACATTCAACGATGCCGGAAATTCATCGACCTGGGTTTCCCTGATGACTGGGACGGGATTGAAAGTTACAACTAAGCAACCAAATAATATAACATACGGACCCTAAACACCTTTTTTAAAAAGCAGCAATATCACCCTATGAAATATACTGAAGTCAGAGATTTTATAATCGAAAAGCTGGTCGATGAACTCGCCCCCGACCTCACCTACCACAGCATTGACCATACCCTGGATGTACTGAATGCTGCCGGAAACCTGGCAGAGTTGGAGAAAATCAGCACTCATGACAGGATCATTCTTGAAACGGCAGCACTTTTTCATGACTCCGGCATGCTCACTGCATATATCGGCCATGAAGAGGCCGGTGTTGATATTGTGCGGAAATATTTACCTGATTTTGGCTATAAGAAGCAAGATATCGATATCATTTCAGATATGATCATCACCACCAAACTACCCCAGAGTGCCACTACATACCTGGAAAAGATCCTTTGTGATGCAGACCTCGACTATCTGGGCAGGGAGGACTTTTTTATGATAGCCCATCAGCTTCGCTACGAATGGAATATTCTTAACATCAGACATACTACGCTCAGGGAATGGTACGAGCTCCAGATCATGTTCCTGGAGAATCATCATTTCTTCACCCCTTCAGCAAGGAAGCTCCGGAATGAAAAAAAAGAAGATAACCTTAAACAAGTTAAGGAGCTTGTTTGTTTTATGAAGTAGGCGTTGGGCCCTTCGACAAGCTCAGGACAGGCTCCTGGGCGGTAGGCAGGAGCCAGCAACCAGTAACCAGCTACCAGTAACCAGTAACCAGCAACCAGTGACCAGCATCCAATTTTAAAATAATCAAATATCATAGTCCAAAAAGAATAATCCCTATATTTGTCAGGAGAAACAGAAAACCTAAAAACCTTTAATACAATCACGCATGGAAAGCTTGTTAAAAAAGATCATCCTGGTGCCCACAGATTTTTCAGAAGTATGTGCCAATGCTATTAACCAGGCTGCGGGTGCAGCGAAACACCTTCAGTTTAAATTAGTATTGCTTCATGTGATCGACAAAAGCACCAAATCCTTTCTGAAAAGTGAAGGACAGGCTGCTGATTATGTAGATAAACAGCTGGAAACAATAGCTGCCAATGTGATCTCTGAATTTGGGATAGAGGTTGATACTGTTGCCAAAGAAGGAGATATCTTCAGCACCATCAGCGAGGTTGCTACAGATGTTGATGCCTCGTTCATGTACCTCGGCACCCATGGAAAGGTAGGCATGCAAAAGCTCACCGGAAGCTATGCTCTCAAAGTAGTTACCAGTTCACCGGTACCTGTTATCGTTGTACAAAAGCGTCAATTCGACGGGCCTTATAGCGAGATCGTATTCCCAATCACCAGTGACTCCGGTATATGGGAAAAAACAGAGTGGGCCGTTCACATTGCAAAGCAGTTCAAGGCAACCATAAAAATATATCAACTGGCAGGCGAAGCCATTGATAAGGCAGTGGCCGGTATCACAAGCCATTTCCACAAAAATGATGTAAAATATACGATTGACGTAGCAGCGAAATCATCCGGTTTCTCCAACCAGGTGGTCGATTTTGCCACCGCCAATAATTGCGATATGATCCTGATCATGACCAACCCTGACAAAGGCGTTGCCTCCTTTATCCTTGGCAGTTACGACGAAGAAATGATCTTCAACACATCGCAAATACCTGTAATGTGCGTTAACCCGCGCGATTATAACTGGAAGAAGATTGTACCGTACTAATAGATACTGAAAAATATATTTTCAGCCCTGTATTTCATAATATGGGGCTTTTTTATTCCTCAAAATAATAAATTTAAGCTCTAAACTCTAAATCCTAAACCCTAAATCCTAAACTCTAAACTCTAAACTCTAAACCCTAAATACTAAACAAATTCAAAACCTAAATGACCAAATGCTCCACACAGTATCCTAAGTGTTTTGGATTTTGGGTCTGAAACATTTTATATTATTTAGGGTTTAGAGTTTAGGGTTTAGAGCTTATAATTTATTATTTTGAGGAATAAA
>DAOVZP010000193.1 GCA_030635045.1 Bacteroidota bacterium
ACCGATGGTGATGTTTTCCTCAGCCACACCGAAAACATCAACAAGCTGCTTCAGCATTGCTACAATCAATTGTGGGGTTCCATCCATCATTTCCAAAAGCTGGGTCTTATCATATGTATCATAGCTGACGTTACCCCAGCCACCTGTAGTCAGGTTAACTTTGATGGCGATCTTCTGACCGGGCTGAAACCCAACATTCCCGTTTCCATGGGTTTCATTATAATGCCTGAAGAGGGCATCCCATGCAAGGCTGTCGGTATCTTCTTCCGTTAATTTCTGAATAGATTGTGAAAGCATGTTCTCAATTACTGCTGCATCGACATTATCATCCTGAAACCAGTAGTCACCCGGTTCATTGGTACAGGTTTCATCTGTTGCATTGGGATCCCACACCCATACAACCCTCCCCGGATTTATACCCCTGGCGATGCCTATTGGCAAGTTCGATGAATCGTCTGCCATCAAACCGTATACCCCGGCCCTTCCGCTGGCGTTATCGCCTCCGACGAGCAAAAAGATCCCAATAAATAATCCCAAAAGAGCAAAGGCGGCCCCAATGAAACTCCTGCCGGAGCCTGATGACCTCAATTTGCGGATTGCAACAACCGAAAGGGTCAACCCGGCCATATAGCTTAAAAAACTTGCCGCAAAAGGAGCTGCAGCCTGCATACATGGGTATGAAGCCCTGCTGGGCTTGGGGACGACCCTGATGAGAAACCAAAGGGTAGAAACAATCCCCAGGAGAATGAAGATCATTTTGCCGGATGGCCGGCGGCTGGCAAACCATCTTTTCTCCCTGTCAACATCAAATTTTAATATTGAGTTCATGGCGTAAAGAGTTTATATGTAAATATAGACAATATTTTAGCCCGGATGGTTGGCATCCTGAGTTTTTTTTAATTTTCACTTGAATAATTGGAAAAATATTCCGTTCTTTGCACTCCGTTTTTTGAGTGTTAAACCCGAAAAGTATAAGAAGATGTCAAGAATTTGTGAAATAACAGGAAAAAAAGTGATCTCCGGAAACAATGTTTCTCACTCACACACCAAAACAAGAAGGAAATTCTATCCTAACCTTCAGACCAAGCGTTTTTACATCCCGGAAGAAGACAGGTGGATTACACTTAAAGTTTCTACTTCAGGCATTCGCACCATCAATAAGAAAGGTATCAGCGCAGCCCTGAAAGAAGCAAAAGAAAAAGGATACTATAGCGGCTAAGATCCGTTTAACGATATTAGAATGCCGTTATGTTTTCATGACGGCATTTTTTTTGTCTCCTTTCCGCCCGAAGTGCAGTAAATTTAAAATAATAGGTGCCTGTCCGCGTTTATTTTTTCAATGATGCCTAATTAGGTTATTTTTGCAAGTGATGAAGGTTCTTTCCGCATTCGTTATATTATTGGTTTTACTCTCTTTCCCATGCAGCATGTCGGCTCAGGTTGAGGAAGAGACAGCCCAGAATGAACTGATACAGTTCTCAGGCCTGATCCTGACAACTGACAGCCTCATGGCCATTCCACTGGCGCATATCATCGTGATCAACAGCATGCGTGGGACAATCAGCGATTTCAGCGGATATTTTTCTTTTGTGGCAAAAAAAAGCGACACTGTCGAATTTAGTGCTGTTGGCTACAAGACCGGGCAGTTCATCATCCCCGACACTATAGACAATAACAGGTATTCTATGATCCGGGTCATGTCGACCGACACTATTTATCTGTCAGAAACAGTGATCTATCCATGGCCTACGAAAGAGCAGTTTAAAGAGGCCTTCCTTACCCTGGAGATCCCCGATGATGATCTCGAGATCGCCAGGCAAAACCTTAATCCGAAGCAGTTGCTTGCCAAAGCGGAAAACCTTCCGGCGGAAGGAAGTGTGAACTTCAAATACCTTATGCATCAGCAAGTTGACAAACTGTACTATAACGGACAAACACAACCTATCACGGTACTGAACCCATTTGCCTGGGCGAAATTCATCAAGGCATGGAAAGAGGGTGATTTCAAACGTAAAAAAGATGTAGACCCATAGCGAATGGCATGCAAATGAGGCAAATAATAAAAATACTTTTTACAATACTCCTGCCATTAATGGTATTTCCCGTTTATGCTCAGGAAAAGGCCATTGTTTTCGGCACTGTCAAGGACGAGCAGGGCCAGGCCGTTGAATATGCCAATGTTGCTGTTATGGGATATGCCGGGGGTGTGGCCACTGACCAGCGGGGCCGTTTTGAATTGTCGGTTCCTGCCTCCACTGAGTTAACCCTGGCCATAACATTTATCGGATATGAAAAGCAGTTGTTCATGATATTCCTTCAGGCCGGCCAGCGTAAAGAATTGCAGGTGGTGATGAAGATCTCTGCGGAAGAACTGCCTGATATTGAGATCGTTGATAAGCAGATCAGGCACACCAACTTACAACGTCTCGATCCAAAGATAGCTACGGAGATCCCAACTTTGGGAGGAGGGGTGGAAAGCATCCTCAAAACTCTTCCGGGCGTTGCTTCCAACAATGAAATGAGTTCACAGTATTCAGTACGTGGAGGAAATTACGATGAGAACCTCATCTATGTAAACGGTATTGAGATCTACCGGCCATTCCTCATCCGCTCCGGGGAACAGGAAGGGCTCAGTTTCATCAATCCTGCACTGACAGGGTCCATCATGTTTTCGGCAGGTGGCTTTGAATCAAAATACGGAGACAAGATGTCATCCGTTCTTGACATTCAATATAAAAAACCAACCACTTTCGGCGGGTCATTTCAGATAAGTTTTTTGGGTGCACAGGCCCATGTTGAAGGAATTTCCGTAAACCGGAAATTCTCTTACCTCACCGGCATCAGGTACAAATCAAATTCCTATATCCTGAAAGCCATGGAAACGGAAGGGGATTACAAGCCAAACTTTGCCGACGTCCAGGCATTGTTCGCCTATAAATTTTCACCTAAGGTGGAGTTGTCCTTTCTCGGGAATTATGCCCGGAACTCATATAACGTAAAGCCATCGAGCAGGCAAACTGAATTCGGTACCATACAGGAAGCTTACAGGCTGAATATTTACTTTGAAGGCCAGGAACTGGATCGTTTTGAAAACTTTATGGGCGCATTAAGCCTGGATTACTTCCCCAAAGATAACTTACGGATACAATTCATCAGTTCCGCATTTCAAACCCGTGAAAGTGAGACCTTCGACATCCTGGGAGAGTATTATATAGGCAAACTTGAAAACCAGATCGGTGAAGAGCAATTCGGAGAGGTTGTTGAAGCTCAGGGTGTTGGTGCCTTCCTTGATCATGCCAGAAATTACCTGCAGGCCAGTGTCTTCAATATTGAGCATAAAGGGTACCTTGACCTGAGTAAGCACTACCTGCAATGGGGAGTCAGGTACCAGCATGAAATTATCGAGGATAAACTAAATGAATGGGAGCTGATCGACTCGGCCGGTTACACCATTCCTGAACCGCCCTTTACTATCGGGGATCCCGCTCCTGTTTATAATCCACAGCTTGAGATGTACTCAGCCATCCAGACAGATACTGCTTTCCATTCGAACCGCTATTCTGCTTTCGTACAGAACACCTGGAATTTTCACATAGGAGCAGCGAACGGATACCTGATAGCAGGCGTGAGGGCCAGCTACTGGGATGTTAATAAACAATTCATTTTCAGCCCGAGGGCTACCATGTCCCTGCAGCCAAACTGGAAAAAGGATATTCTGTTCAGGTTTTCAGTCGGTTACTATCAGCAACCCCCTTTCTATCGCGAACTCAGAGACCTTCAGGGCAGAATCAACCCGGATGTACGTGCGCAGAAATCCATTCATTTTGTGGCAGCAATGGACTGGGATTTCATAGCATGGAACAGGCCGTTCAAATTTGTAACAGAAGCTTATTATAAGATACTTGATGACCTGGTTCCATATACCATCGACAATGTCAGGATCAGGTACTACGGAGATAACCTCTCCAATGGCTTTGCATACGGACTCGACCTTAAAGTGAATGGCGAATTCATTAAAGGAATTGAATCCTGGGCCAGCTTATCATTTCTCAAAACCATGGAGGATATTCATGGAGACAATTACTGGGACTATTATAATGAAGAAGGGCAGTTAATCATTCCGGGATATACTGAAGACCAGGTTCCGGTCGACAGTACGCAAATTTTTCCCGGATATATACCCCGGCCTACCGATCAGCATGTTCATTTTGCACTATTTTTCCAGGATTACATCCCCCGGAATCCAACGTGGAAAATGCATATCACCCTGATTTTCGGCAGCAGGCTTCCCTTTGGAGCTCCAAATGCACCAAAGTACGAACACGTATACCGTACTCCGCCCTATCGCAGGGTCGATATTGGCTTTTCGAAACAGTTGATCGGAGGTTATAGCTCCTTCGGACCCAAAAACCCGTTGAAGTATATAAAATCATCATGGATCAGCCTGGAAGTTTTCAATCTTTTCCAAATTGCCAATACCATATCCTATATATGGGTAAAGGACAAGAACGGAAGAGAATATGCAGTTCCTAATTACCTTACCCCAAGGCTTATTAATTTAAGATTGGCGGTAAACTTCTAGCCCCCGGGAGATGAACCATTAAAGTGGTGTGCGAATCTG
>DAOVZP010000018.1 GCA_030635045.1 Bacteroidota bacterium
AAAAAAAATACAGCATGCTTAAAATAGGTGTACTCGGAGCCGGACATCTTGGCAAGATCCATATTAAATGTATCCAGCAGATCCCGGACTATGAATTATGTGGTTTTTATGATCCTGATGATGAGAATGCAGCAAAGGTGGAAAAAGAATTCGGCATAAAACGTTATGACGTTCTTTCAAATCTTATAGAGGATGTGGAGGTGGTTGATATTGTAACCCCTACTATATCCCACTTTGAATGTGCATCAGAAGCACTCAAGAAAACCCGTCATGTGTTCATTGAAAAACCGGTGGTAACCACACTTGATGAGGCACGTAAGCTGATCGCCCTTTCCGAAGAAGCCAATATCAAGGTGCAGGTAGGGCATGTTGAGCGCTTCAACCCGGCATTTATTGCAGCACGTCCATATTTTGATCAGCCCATGTTCATTGAAACACACCGGCTGGCACAGTTCAACCCCAGGGGCACTGATGTGCCTGTGGTCCTCGACCTGATGATCCACGATATAGATATCGTGCTCAGTGTTGTGAATTCCGATATTCACCGGATCAGTGCCAGTGGTGTAGCTGTTGTGAGCGATACACCTGATATTGCCAATGCCCGCATTGAGTTTAACAATGGTTGCGTTGCCAATCTTACCGCCAGCAGGATCTCTATGAAGAACATGCGAAAATCACGGTTTTTTCAACGGGATGCTTATATCGCTGTTGATTTTCTGGAAAAAGAAGCAGAGATACTGAGGATGAAGGATGTGGACCCGGAAAAGGCTGACCCGTATGCTGTGATCATGGAGCTGGGCGAAGGAAAAAGCCCGAAACAGGTGATCTTCGACAAGCCGGAGGTTGAGCCCTTGAATGCCATTAAAAAGGAGCTGGAATCATTTCACGACGCCATTGTTAATGACACAGTACCTCCGGTGACCATCAACGATGGCTATCTTGCCCTTGATGTTGCTCACAGGATCATAGAAAAGTTAAATATGAATCCCAGCAACCTTTAATTTGCACCCAATATAAATTGAACAATCATAGAGGGATTATACAATATTGAAGACTGTTTAGCGTTGAAAACTTTAAAAGCTGCATACAAAAAAGACCTCTTCATGAGTTGTAAAATATCACGCTTTTCTGTATTGACTTTAGTTCTTCTTTTCAATGCAATCGTTTTTAGCTCATGCCAGAAATTTTCCGGTGACCAAACCGTTCCTGCCTACATCAGAATAGACTCCATCAGCCTCTCAACAAATTATGAGGAGCAGGGGGCCCCAACGCATAACATCACAGATGCATGGGTGTATATTAATAATGAATCAATAGGTGCTTATGAATTGCCGGCAGTATTTCCTGTTCTTGCCAGGGGGATTACCGAAGTTAGGATTGATCCCGGTATAGAGCTAAACGGTATTGCCGGATTACGTTCTCCGTACCCTTTTTATGAACCTATTATTCAGGAGGTCGAACTTGTCGAGGGTGAGGAGGTTAACCTTAATAGTGATACACTCTTTATGGGGAGCGAGTATGTTCCTTACACCATGGTGGCGAAATATTATGACAACCTGGTGTTTGTTTGGATGGAAGATTTCGAGGACCCCAGTATATCACTTGACAGTACCAGTAAAAGCCTTACCGACATCAGCAGGACGGAACCTGCTAATAATCCGGAAGCTTTTGTAGCTGCATATAGCAAATATTCAGGGCTGATGCTATTGGATGAGGATAAATACCTGATCGATGTTGCCACCAACGTTGGCAACAATGATGGTTTTATTTTACCACAGGTAGGTGAATATGTGTTTCTTGAGCTTGATTATAAAAATAACAATTATTTTACCACCGGATTTTATGTTAAAGAGATGTCTCAGATCATCCAGCACCCTGTGTTGAATATGAACCACTCATCTGAATGGAATAAAATATATGTGAACCTCACACCGGGCGTTAGCTCACAGGTAGGGGCTATAGATTTTAATATTTTCTTCGGAGCTTTGATAGAATCAGGTGTGGATGAGCCGAGAATATTGATCGATAATATAAAATTGATACATCGTAAACAGTAAACTATGAATAGAGGCTTACAGGTTTTCAAGTATGTATTCTTTGATTTGCTTGCAGCATCAATTGCCTGGAGCCTGTTTTTCTTTTTCAGAAAGTATTCTTTCGATGTTTATACTTTCAGGGAACTGGAACTGATCTTTCATGATCCTAATTTCTATATTGGTATTGCTGTTGTACCTGTCTTCTGGTTGATCCTGTATACATTGGTCGGCACATATAGGAGGATATACCGCAAATCGAGGCTGAAAGAGTTGGGACAAACTTTCCTGATCACCCTTATAGGGGTCACAATCATCTTCTTTGCCTTGATCCTGGATGATCAGATTGCCACATATCATTCATATTACCAGTCTTTTCTGACACTTTTCGGACTTCAATTCTTCTTTACTTATTTATTTCGCCTCATCCTCACAACGATCACGGTCCGTAAGATCCATAAGAAGATAATTGGATTTAATACAGTTGTAGTTGGCAGTAACGGAAATGCCATATCCATTTATAATGATATTGAATCGCAGGAAAAATCTTCAGGAAATAAGTTCATTGGTTTTGTAAATGTTTTCGATTATGATGAATACAAGATCAAGAAGTATATTCCTCATCTGGGAAGTTATAAGGACCTGAAGCACATTATCAGGGAGCAGCAGGTGAAGGAGGTGATCATCGCCATTGAAAGGTCTGAGCGAGATACGATCGAAAAGATAATCACCTATTTAGAGGATACCAATGTGGTGATCAAGGTGATCCCTGATATGCAGGATATCTTGCTGGGATCGGTAAAAATGACATCGGTTTTTCATACACCCCTGATACAGGTTAAACCGGATCTGATGCCTGCCTGGCAACAATCGATGAAGCGGATCATTGATATCGTTGCCTCTCTCCTTGCCATGGCCATACTGATCCCTGTATACATATTTGTAGGGATAACTGTAATGGTGACTTCCCGTGGGCCGATGCTATACTCTCAGCAAAGGGTTGGCCTGAATGGTGTGCCGTTCTTCATGCATAAGTTCCGGACCATGTACAAAGATGCGGAGAATGCCGGGCCACAACTTTCATCGGATCATGATCCGCGTATCACACGCTTTGGAAAATTCCTCAGGAAGGTCAGGCTTGACGAGACCCCGCAGTTCTACACGGTGCTTAAAGGGGATATGTCGCTTGTAGGCCCCCGGCCCGAACGTCAGCATTATATTGACAAGATCGTGAAGGAGGCACCCCTCTACCGTCTTTTACACAAAGTAAAGCCCGGTATTACTTCATGGGGACAGGTGAAGTATGGCTATGCCTCTGATGTGGAGGAGATGATCGAACGGCTGAAATACGACCTGCTTTATATCGAGAATATGTCCCTTGCCATGGACTTCAAGATCATGATATATACTGTGCTTATTGTGTTACAGGGCAGAGGGAAGTAGATTGTCGATTGTCGATTGTCGATTGTCGATTGTCGATTGGGAGATTTTTGATTTTCAATCGGATATAATATTTATGATGCTCAATTTGAGACGCATTTTCGATATCGGATATCTGCAATTATTTCTACAATCACCAAATCTTAAATCCTATCGGCAATCACCAAATCGACAATCGACAATCGTCCAATCTTATAACTGCCCGGCTTCGATCATCTGTACAATAAATTCTATATCTGCATCTTCCCCTTTAGGATCGTATCCGTTTTTCAGGTTAAAGCCGAATATCCGGGCAAAAGCCTGCCAGAAGAAAGCCCTGAATTTCCCACGCAGCTCAGCCACCAGTTCATAGGAAGATGCTCCTGTTTCGCGGTAAACGAGTTTGATAAGTATTTTTCCCTGTGAAAAGGTGAAGTCACGAAGGTCATCCCCGAATTCTTCCTCAATTTCTTTTTCAGCCTGTTTCATGATCTTCTTGCGGGTTTTTTTATCTTCTACACCGGCCAGGATTTCCTCGTACTCCCTGAGCTTGATCCCTGCAATTTTAGCGTAAGGATAAACAATTTTGACATTCCGGATCAATTTGGTCATCCTGCGGGCTTCTTTCTTATTTTTGTATGGCTTAAATGCATACACCTTGAGCTCTTGCAGTGCAATCACCGGAATTGTATCCCCGTCAAGTATACGCGCATTAACCACAATTCGTTCTTTCTTTTCTTCCTGGGCACCGAGAGGAAGAAGAATTGCAATGAATAGGGTTATGAGCAGCAAACGTATCATATAAGCAGCATTCGGGCAATTATCATGCCGAAGGCCAGTGTAAAGATAAGAAGATGATTGGGAATGTATTCAGATGCTTCAGGCTACTTTAAGCCTTGAGACATTCGATTTCTTAAACTTGCCTTGCGCATATTCAAGGGTAACACGAAGATCGGAAGTGTCGCCATTGGAGGGCAGATCGAACATGGCATCCGTCAGGATGGCCTCAAGGATGGAGCGTAACCCACGTGCCCCCAACTTGTATTCAATTGACTTTTCAACCATGTAATTGAGTGCTCCCTCATCAAAAGACAGGTTGATCTTGTCCATAGCAAACAATTTGGTAAACTGCTTTATCAGTGAGTTTTTAGGCTCGGTCAGGATACGCCTGAGCGCTTCTTCGTCCAGCGGGTTCAGGTATGTAAGCACCGGCAAGCGGCCGACGATCTCAGGGATGAGCCCGAAGTCCTTCATGTCACCAGGTGCAATGTACTGAAGTATATTTTCCTTGTCGATCTGGTCTTTTTCTTTATCGAAGCTGTATCCGATCATATTGGTTTGAAGCCTTGAGCCAATGATCTTGTCAATAGCGTTAAAAGCTCCTCCTGCAATGAACAGTATATCATGGGTATTCACCTGTATCATCTTTTGCTCCGGGTGCTTTCTGCCACCCTGGGGAGGGACATTTACATCGGCACCTTCAAGGAGCTTCAGCAAGGCTTGCTGGACACCTTCCCCGGAAACATCCCGGGTAATGCTGGGGTTGTCACTCTTACGTGCGATCTTATCGATCTCGTCAATGAAGATGATCCCCTTTTCAGCTGCAGCAACGTTATAATCAGCAGCCTGCAGAAGCCTTGATAGGATGCTCTCAACATCTTCACCAACATAACCTGCCTCAGTCAGGACCGTGGCATCTGCAATACAGAAAGGAACGTGCAGCATACGTGCTATCGTCCGCGCCAACAGCGTTTTTCCAGTACCTGTTTCACCAACAATGACAATATTGGATTTTTCTATTTCTATTTCCTCTTCACCTTCTTTTGAAGGAGGCTGGGTGATCCTTTTGTAATGATTATAAACCGCTACAGATAAGACCCTTTTTGCTTCTTCCTGCCCAATCACGTATTGGTCGAGGTATTTTTTGATCTCTGCCGGTTTCAGGAGTTTAATATCACCAAGGCGGACCTCATGCGTCGACGACATTTCCTCCCTGATGATGGCCTGTGCCTGCTCAACACAGAGGTCACAGATATGGCCTTCCAAACCAGCGATCAATACGTTGGTCTCAGCTTTGATCCTCCCACAAAATGAACATCTGTCTGTTTCTTTGGCCATAACTAATCAGGATGTAATTGATTTATACGGAGATAATCACTTTTTGTTCTTTA
This sequence comes from Bacteroidota bacterium, assembly GCA_030635045.1. GTDB lineage: Bacteria > Bacteroidota > Bacteroidia > Bacteroidales > B18-G4 > B18-G4. Next base: position 5,624 of record DAOVZP010000018.1, read on the forward strand.
CAAGAATCTCATCTATCATGCCATAATCTTTTGCTTCCCCGGATGTCATCCAGTAATCGCGGTCACCATCATCCCACACTTTCTTATATTTTTGCCCGGAATGTTTGGAAATGATCTCGTAGAGTTCTTTCTTGAGTTTCTGTATCTCCCTTGCGGTTATTTCAATGTCGGACGCCTGGCCGGTAGCACCGCCCATCGGTTGGTGGATAAGTATCCTGGAATGAGTGAGTGCAGTACGTTTGCCCTTGGCTCCGGCACAGAGTAAAACGGCACCCATAGATGCGGCCATACCGGTACAGATGGTTGCTACATCCGGTGCGATGTATTGCATGGTGTCGTAAATGCCTAAACCGGCATAAACTGAACCGCCCGGAGTATTCAGATAGATCTGTATGTCTTTGCCTGAATCTGAGGATTCGAGAAATAATAACTGTGCCTGGATGATATTGGCAACATAATCGTTAATGGGTACACCCAGGAAAATGATCCTATCCATCATAAGCCTGGAAAATACATCCATAGTGGCAATGTTCATCTGCCTTTCTTCAATGATGGTAGGGGAGATGTAGTTTCCGGTAACGGACATGTAGTTCTCCAGGGTGATGCTGCTGATCCCCCGGTGCATGGTTGCATATTTTTTAAATTCGTCAGGATTCATTTGATAATTTTTATTTGGTTTCAGTGGCTAATTTAATAAAATCATCATAACTGATCTCTTTGTTCTGCAATTTTACTGTTGATTTCAGAAGATCCCGCATACGTGTATCCAGTAATTGATCGTAGATGCGCTTCACTTCTTCCTCATTTTGCATGATATTGTCAGCGATTTCATTCAAACGTTTCTGTGTTTCCTCATCCACTTCTCCCGGTGATTGAAAATAACTCATTACTTGCTCCCTCACATCATCCGGGCCTACCTGGATGTTGTGGTCTGCTATTATCTTACTTTCGATAAGTTGCCATTTCAGGGCACGTGCATATTCATCGTAATGCGGGTCAATATCCTCCGGTTTGATCTGTGCTTCACCACTTTCCGTGAGCCAGCGCTTCATAAAATCGTCGGGAAGTTGTATTCCGGAGCTGTCAATCAGATTATCAGCGGTTTGCCGCATGAACAGGCGGTCGCTTTCGCTGCCGAATGTAACTTTGAGCTGCTCGGCCAGCTTTTCCCTGAAATCATTCTCATCTTTGATCTGAAGGCCGGGAAAAACACTGGCAAAGAAATCTTCATTTATATCAGCCGGTTCAAACCTGCTGATGCTTTCAATGGTATATTCGAAATCTCCTGCATGCTCTTCACTATTTTTAGCATCGATACCAAGCATGGATGCCGCTTCAGCAGGGCTGCCGGATGCTTTAAGTGGGTTGAACACGATCTTGTCGCCTGGGGTTATACCAATGAACTTCTTTTTGACGGTCTTCATCTTGATGAAGTCAACCCCAATGCTGGTCTCATTCTCGATACCACCATCTTTTGCTGTACCATCAGCATCGAGTTCAACGATCTTTCCCCGTAGTATATCCCCTTCTTCACTCTTTTCAGGGTTGATGGGTGTGCCGTTTTTCTTACGGAGGTCGTCCATGTATTTCTCAATACTTTCATCATCCACCCTGATCTTATAATAATTAATTGTGATCTTGTCGGAGATCTCGGTAGTCACCTCCGGCTGCAAACCGATGTCGAAGAAAAAATCATAAGTTTCCTGGGTGTCGAAATCAATCATTTTTTGTTTATCCTCGTTCGGAAGCGGGTGCCCCAGCGTTTTAACCTTGTTCTCAGTCAGATAGTTGTTGAGTTTTTCGGAGATGATCTTATTGATTTCATCAGCCAGTACGGCTTTTCCATACATTTTCTTTATCATGCCCATAGGAACCTTTCCCGGCCTGAATCCCGGCATGCTGGCATTGCGTTGATAATCTTTAAGCACGGTAGTAACCTGATCGTCGTAATCTTCCTTTACAAGCTCAATCTTCACTGTTGCCGTCAGATCGCCTGTAGACTCCTGTGTTATATTCATTCCCTTTATCTATTAAAAATTAAGTCTGCAAAGATACATATTTCTTTGATTAAGAGAGGCTGTGAGGGTTAATAAATTTGCGGTTTGGGGTTAAAGGTATGGGGTGTGGGGCTGGAGTTTGGAGTTTGAAGTTTGGCGTTTGAAGTTTGAAGTTTGAAGTTTGGAGTTTATCCCGCAGGGATATAGGGTATTTCCACATAAAAAGTACTTCCCTTTCCAAGTTCTGACTCAAGGTAGATACGTCCATTCATGAGGTTTACCAGTTCCTTGCAGATGGAGAGGCCCAGCCCGGAACCACTATGCTGGCGGGTGGTGCTGTCATCTACCTGCCTGAAGCGTTCGAAGATCAAATCAAAATTGCTTCTTTCAATGCCAATGCCGGTGTCCTTAACATAAAGCAGTATCGATTTTTTGTCGATGATCTTATAACCAAATTCGATGCTTCCCTCTTTGGTAAACATAAGAGCATTGTTAAGAAGGTTAAAGACCACCTGCGAAAGCCTTTTTGCATCGCCCATACAACTATGTTGGCCCGGCTCCGGTGGCAGCTTACAGATCAATTCAATTTTTTCTTTGTTGCTTTCAGTTTTTTCCTTATTGAAATACTTAAGCAAATCATTAAATATTTGATGAAGGCTACAGCTCCTGATGTCAAGTTTTAGTTGTTTGGTTTCGATAGATGAGATATCGATAATATCATTGAGCACTTTGAGGAGTTGCCTGCTGGAAGATGCGATATATGATAAATAGAGCTGATGCTGGTCAGGGGTTACAGATCCTTTCTGTAAAAGGTCGGTAAAGCCCATGATCCCATTCATGGGCGTCCTCAACTCATGCGAGATATTCACAAGGAAAGTGCTTTTCAGCCGGTCAGATTCTTCAGCTTTTTCCTTTGCCACTATTAACTCCTGGCGGTTCTTTAAAATCTCCTTATGCTGTATCAGCAACTGCTTCCAGGCTTTCATCCTCAAACGGTATTGCCTTGCCAGCAATAGTGCAAATATTATGATAGTAAGGATCAGGGCACCAAGGGCTATCATGATGCTCCTTTGCCATCTGATCTTGGCCTTTTGCTCGTTCATCCTTACCTGCTGTAATTCCATTTCCTGGTCCTTTTGCTGGATCTCATAGGCATTGGTTAACAAGGCGAGCTGCGTTGATGTTTCAATACTGAATATCGAATCCTTCAGATCATGAAATTGTAAAAAATAGGTAAGTGCCTCCCTGTAATTCCCTTGTTCAATATATACTTCATGCATGCTTTCATATGCATTCATAATTGACTGGTTGAGCTTCCTTGGCACAACGATCTCGAGGCCCTGGGTATAAAAATCCAGCGCTGCTGAAAACTCTTTTTTCGCTTTGTATAGGTCACCGATGAGGATATATGTTTCTGCCTGGCCGATGATAGAGCCATCAAGTTTATATTCTTCCATGGTCTTGAAGTAATAATCTGCAGCTGTTTCAAGATCTTCTATTTCAAGGTAGTACCCTCCAATATTACTGCTTGCGACAGCTATCATATAATGATCCTCTATGAGAGCAGCAAGCCCAAGCGCACGAAAATAATATCTTAAGGCTCTTTCTTTATCTCCCATCTCGTCAAATAAGATGGCAATATTGTTTAGTGTCTTAGATTGTCCTTCGATATCACCTAGCAGACTGTCAACCTCTAAACTTCTCCGGTAATATTCAAGTGATATGCCTTTCTCCCCCCAGTCAGAATATATGATGCCAATATTATTCAGGGATCTTGAGATCCCGGTCGAATCTTCGATTTCACCACAAATATTCAGGGAGCTGAGATAAAGGTCAAAAGCACGTTGGTAATTTCCCCATACAAGTAAAATGTTGCCCAGGCTGGTTTGCATACTTGCCAGCTTTGCTTTGTCACCTGATGCTTCCGCCAGTCGTATGCCCCTGTTATAGAAGATCACTGCTGAATCATACACCTCGGCATCATCATAAGAGCGGGCCAGCTTATGGGCGATAAAAAGCATGGTGGCACTGTCGTCTGTCGCTATAGCTGCATCCATTACGGCCAACAGGGAATCCGGTCTGTGCTGTTCCCGGTCACCTGCAATAAGCGTGCCCTGGAAAAGGAGAAAGACAGTCAGTAAGCTGAAAAATCGCATAAGGTTTCTCAAGACGAATAAATTAAGTCGTTGAAAATGAACAGATCGGGTTAGCGGCGGATTTAAGGTCCTGAATTGTGAGGATGAAGGAACTCGAACCCCCACGCCTCTCGGCACCAGATCCTAAGTCTGGCGTGACTACCAATTCCACCACATCCGCTGTTGTGATGCAAAGGTATATATTTTTAGTAGTATGGCAAGTGCGATTGGTGGCAATAATACGGATTAAAAGAAGTTATTTATTTGACGAGGCAACAAACCCACAAAAAAATCATCTTTAGCCTATAGGATGTAGTGTTACTGTTAATCAAAACTAATATCTCTTAACACTTTGCGTAAGAAACTTTTTCTGTTATTGATCGCATGCACCTTGCAAATTATTGCAGTAGGGCAGGAGATGTGGGGAGTTGTGAACGGGAATTATTCCGGTATCAACAGCACCCTTATCAATCCTGCAAATATGTTGCATACTAAATTATACATGGATGTAAATGTTGTCACAGCAGATCTTTTCTTTGAGAATAATGCTTTTTACATCCACAAGGGCGACTTCAAACCTGTTTCGTTCCTCAGGTCGGACGATAATCTTCCTGAATACGGAAAGGATTCGCTTCCTTTTGATTATTACAGGAATGATCAACGCAAAGACTTGCATTTCAGTGCTTTGGTGCTGGGACCTTCTTTTTCTGTTTCGAGAAGGGATGATGCTTTTGGTTTCAGAACCGGTTTCAGAACGGTATTGTCAGCCCGGGACGTACCACATGAGCTCATCCCCTTCAGCTATGAAGGCCTGAATTACGAACCACTTCATAACATCAATTACAACAATGATGTGATGCTGATCACAGGCATGTCATGGACGGAAATCGGCTTCAGCTACGCACGTACAATATACCGGCGGGGCCCTGATCATTTAACGGCGGGCATCACAGCCAAATTTCTACTTGGGGTTGCAGGGGCTTATCTCGATATTGAAAACATGGATTATATTGTAAATAATGATAGTACTCTGAATATCCGCAACATCAGGGGGGAACTTGGATTTTCATCCTCCACTGCTGATGGTCCGTTGTTCAGTGGAATGGGTTTTGCCTTCGACCTGGGGCTTGTATATGAGAAGATGAGCAGGGGATATTCCAGCTATCGCTCCGGGAAACTCTGCAAACAGCCATATGAGGATTATCATTACCGGATCGGAGTTTCCTTGCTCGACCTGGGTTTGATGAATTTTAAATCAGATGCACAAAGGCACGTGTATGATGATGTCGGTGTTTTCTGGGAAAATGTTGATACAGTTAATTTCAGGAATATAGATCAGTTTACACAAATGCTCAGCAATGAGTTTTATGGAGATCCTTATGCTTCCCTTGCTTCAGACCGGATAAAGATGATCCTGCCCGCAGCCCTCAGTGTGCAATTGGATTATCATTTCAGAAAACAATGGTATTTGAATGCTACCTTCATGCAACCCATTATGGCAGGAAAAGCCTATATATACCGGCCGGCGCAGATCGCTGTTACGCCCCGTTATGAAACGCAATACCTGGAGTTCAGCATGCCGGTTTCATTGTATAACTACCGCTACCCCCGTGTAGGCTTGTCGGCACGCTTCTGGTTCTTT
>DAOVZP010000127.1 GCA_030635045.1 Bacteroidota bacterium
TCCCCACCTTCCATATATAGGTTTCCGCCGGCATCCAGAAAGTTCGCAAGCTCGGTTCCTTCTCCCTGTGATAAAGCATGGTTCTGGGAATAAATACCAAGGCAAACAAATACGCTTGAATAGATCCCGACATTATCCGGCCAGCTGGTTACATAATCTACTCCGACCTCAAGGTCCTGGATCGCGGCATACATATGTGGCCCTGAATTCTGCGTTCCGTCCAGGTCAATAATGAGGATGGGCATTTGTCCCACGACAAGGCTGAATATACCCTGTGCTGTAATTCCGCCGGTAGCTTCAATATCAAAAGTAAATTCCAGGTAATAGCCCGGTGGTGTTAGAATTGATGTGCTGATATTATAACTCTGTACTCCATCTCCACCGGCAGTAATTTCGCCATAGCTTTGAGAAGCTGTGTTAATGGTAAGATAAAGATCATCACAAATCAGATCTCCGAGCACCTCGTAAGCATCAGCTGATCCACTGTTGTCGATAGAAATGTTAAGGTTTGCTGTTTCACCGGGATCAAGCCTGCCATTGCCATTACCTCCGGCCACATCATCAACGATTACTTCAAGGAAACTCAGGTTGGGGGCATGGCCTTTCAGGGAGAATGTACTCAGCCATGTTTCTGTCCCATTCGTAGCTTCAACATTAAAGATCACTGTATGCAGGTCAGGGATATCACCGGCCACGTCAAAGGCAAAACCATCAACCACTTCTTTGGTTCCGCCGGCAAGGACAGTACCATAATTAACCAGGGAAGTAGTCATTGTAATATATGTGTCGTCGGTAGCCACGGTGACTTCGATATTTTCACCGTCTTCGATCCCAACGTTTTTAACTTCCAGTGTCAGAAGGATCGACTCGCCATAATCCACCTGGCCATTGTTATTTCCTGAGGCGTCATTGATAGTTACAGCATTTTGTATGATATATGGCCCGCTGGGCGGAATAACATCTACCTGTGCATGATAGCGGTTATAATTTGTTTTTGTTACTACAACATCTACTACAGTGGGTGGAACCTGTGGGAGGATAGGTATGCTTACCTGGTTTCCGGTTGCTGTTCCTGTGCCAATGATCTCACCATCAACGCTGAGAGCAACAAAAGCGCCGTCATCAGCCGTAATATTGAACAGGGATAAGCCTGCCAGGATCACATTGTCGTGATTCACTGTAAGATCCATCGGAACCTCTGAATACAGTGTGCTGAATGCACAGCCATGGTGATGGAAAAGGTGATGGGTATATACTTTATGTTCCGGATTATATGGCCAGCTGGACTGCTGGAGGAAATATTTCCCTCCGGCATTTCCGAAAGCCGGGAGTAAACCCCTTGGTGTTGGCTCTGTTTGATAATCCGGCATAAAATCCGGCCACATATTGTCATACATACCCCAAACATAAGTATCGTTCACAAAGGAATATGAAACTTCTGATGCGGCAATAATACCAAGTGCCCCGGCATTTTCCCCGCCAGAAGTATGGCGGTGGAACTTTTCGGCAAAGCATTCACCCGAAACGTTATACTTTCCTGTAAGACAGTTGATCGAAAAGATAAACGAAAGATCGGTATTTGTAAGGCTGTTAATATCACTGCTTTGGAAATCCGGTTCACCCCAACCTGTTACGCCACCATGGTCGCGGTGCTGAAGCAGGAATGCGCCGTCATTAATGCCGTTGATCACATCAGTGGCGTTACCGCCTGACCAGCCACCCAATTCGGCCGGTGTAGCAGGGATATATCCCAGGCCGTCCGGACCGAAATAGTCAAGCACCATATGGGTATTGGGATTGGTTGACCAGGGATCAACAGAGGGATTCCCTGAATAAATTGCATTGATACGAACAGGGTCTTTACCAAGCTCATGTTTGAAATAACCACCCACAGTTTCGGAACAGATCTGGAACCATCTTTCTGTTTGCCAGCCAAGAGCTGTTATGGGATGATTATAGAAATCAGGGTCGGTTGGCGGATCGGTTTCGTAATTGATCACCTTGGTGATCATGGTTTCCAGGTGTGTTTCATTCTGGGCTGTCATACGTGCGAAGATCACATCCGGCAGGTCGTTGCCGGAAACATCCGCATAGATATTATCCGATGCACAATAACCGTCCCATATAGGTGCAATAACAGTATTACCGCTGGTGCCAAAATCTCCTATCAGAAGTACAGCTACCGGTGGAATGTACCAGGTTGAAAAGGCCTCATCAACGAAGTTTTCAATCGCAGAAGTCGTATTGCCGCCAACATCGGTTGTAGTGAAAATGCCTGTGCGGATACCTTGCTGGTTCCTGAACAAAGCCAGTTCTTCGGCCCATGAAATGAATGTTGCATCATCAGGTGTGATGATCACGTATTCGAAATCAGGAGTGCCTGATTCAGGCGCATGCTGTGGATAATTTACTTTAGGAAGGGTTCCGTAGTTGATCATCATGTCGCTGAGGATAGGGTCGAACCAACGGCTCCTAAGGCGGTCTTCACCAAAAGTGCCATTTCCACCATTGAAACTTACCTCCACCTTGATATCGCGGTATACTATAAGCTCTTTGCTAACCGGGTTATATTGGAAAGGGGTGATCCCCAGGATTACGGTTTCCATGCCCCTGACAATAGTTTTTTCAGAAAGGCTTACCGCTTCGGCAGGGTAAAATGCATCCCGTGAATAGATCTTCATGTTCTTTTCATAATGCAGCGGGCCATCGTCTGTTGCTTTAGGAATACGCGGGGATGGTGCGATATTCACATTTTTATAAGTTTCAGTACGCTGAGCGGTTACCTTGAAGCTTGCAACGGCACCGTTAGGGATGGCAATATACCTGCCATTTCCCGGCAGGTTAGGGGCATCCTCATTGTTCGGGAGGAAGCTTCCCATTATCTGTATCTCTTTCATGGCTTCGCCCTTGAGATCAAAATCGGTGAGAGAAAATTCATCGAGCGAAAAGGTTATCTCAAGCCCGCTTGTACCAGACTGGCTTAGTGTGAAACCGGCATTTGCCCACGCATCCTCAAAGACATACTTTTGTGCATGCATAGTGTTAAGGGCAACAACAAGCAAGAGAAACGATATTAATGAAACTGCTTTGGAAAGGAAACTTGTTTTCATCTTTTTAGTGTTTGTTTATAGTATTGTGAAATGTCTGATCTGGTTTAGCTTAACAAAAATATAATAAATACGATGTGTTCTGTAAAATTTAACGTATTAATTATGGTTTTTCCATAACTGTTAAACAGCAGTAAGGGAGCCCGGCCAAATAATATTTGTTATTTCCCGTGCTTACTGGATGATCAATTTTATGCTGAGCATTCCCTCAAGAGTGCTTATCCTGCACAGATATATACCGCTCCTGATCCCGGAGACATCAAGTTGAAGATTATACTCTCCTTCCTGGTGTTGGGTGTTAGTCATAACATCCATGATCTTGTGGCCGAGCAGGTCATATATCACGATCTCAACCTCGGTAGATGAGCCAAGGGTGTAATCAATATTGAGCTTGCTTCTGGCCGGGTTAGGACTGATGTTGATCATAAAGTCACCTTCATCATTATTATGATGTATGATTCCTGTGGCAATATCTACCGGAGGAAATACAATAAAATCAACCCATGCACAGTCTTCACCACTTGAAGCATAGCTGTCTTTTTCATACACCCAGCGGAAAGTGTGAAAATCCTGTGTTACGGGATAGCTTACCATTTCCCAATCAAGTTCACCCGACCATTCTCCCATCAGTGTGTAATCAATATAGAACCTTAGAAAATCCCATTCGGCTTCGGAAGAAAGCTTACGGTAAAATGAAATGTCGCCATCAGCCAGCACTTCCGTATAAAGGAATAATTCCGACTCCTGGTTGTCATTAATATCACCTGATCGTGCACAATATATCCCTTCATAAGGTTCTGAGGTGCTAATTTCCCATGGTGCATCACCGGCAAACTGCCAGTTGAAAGTTGTAAAGCCTGCACTTTCCCAGTCTTCTACCAGAACGCCAATGATTGTTGCATAATCTTCTGAGGCGTTATAAGCACCGGATATAACATTGAAACTAAAGACAGCCATCGTTCCTATGGGAGTGTCTTCATCCACACTCACTTCAAATGTAGCATAGGAATTAATACCCTGTAACAGATCACCAAGAGCAAAACTGTTACTTGTAATGCTGATCCAGCTACTTGCTGTATTCAATGTTGCTTCAGCATTGAAAGCATCTGCGTGGCCATTGTTTAAAACGCCTATGGTAAGCGTGGCTGTTTCACCCGGGTCAAGGAAACCATCCCCGTTACCGCCTGTAACATCATCGATGACCATTAGCCCTGTTTCCAGAACAGGAGCATTGAGTATGATGTTAAACGCATCCGTCCAGCTTTCTTTTCCATCATCAGAGATGTCGAGCAAAAAGTCGATAATCTCCTGATCGGGGACATACTCGTCGATTTCGAAGGCAAAATCATTCAGGATTCCGGCAGATGAACCGGCTATTATTGTGCCATATTCCCCATCACCATCTGTGATGTTTATCAGTTCGCTTTCAGTGCTGAGAGTAGCAGTTACGTTGATTGCATCGGCAGCTCCGGCATTATGCAGGTTCACAGTCATCAGGATGTCTTCGCCATAATCGGGAAGCCCGTTGGCGTTTCCTCCGGCATTGTCGTCGAGTGTGTGTTCTTCATATATGATAAAGGGCCCTGCGGCGGGGGTAACAGCAATATTGTATGTTGTTGTGAGACAATTATAACCGCTTATTGTCAATTGGGCTGTTCCGGTTGAAGTGATCGGAGGATCGATAAGGATGATTGCTTCGCCATTTACATCAGTAACAGACGTGCCATGCATGATCCCGTCTTTTGTAAGTGTGCAGCTTAATCCTTCGACTGGCACGCCATTGTTGTTAACGCTGACATTCATATAAGTGGATCCTACTAAAATTGGGGCTGTAAAGAATGTATTTACCGTAAATGGTTCATCAGTCCATAATTGGAGTGTAGGATCGCCCAGTATGTTAATATCATAAAAATTCCATCTTAAAGCACCCTCTTCATGTTGCCCGGGAGCATTTACCCACGGGGCGGTCTGAATCTTACATTCTACAAACGCTGCTCCAATGCGGCCCATTTCTTCTTCATACAGGGCGTCAACCATTTCGCGGTGCAGATGGGCTGCAGGGCCTTCTGTCTGTCCTTCGTTGAACCAGCCGTACCTTGAATTACCGATAACTGCGGCTGCAAAATTATCAATGGCTACCATCCGCTCCATGATACAATCTGAAGCATCGAAGGCTCCACAAATACATCCATGGGTTTGAACAAAAGTGAAGTTATGTATAATTCCGTTTACCTGTGAAAAATTGGAATTGGTGATGTCACTGGTTGAAAGGTGCATCACAGTGTTTGTGTTTGCATGGCCGCAATGGTGAACAAAGGATTTGCCTTCATTGATCTCTGCCATAATGGTACTCCCGCCCCAGCTTTGATGCAATTCGTAGAGGCTGTCAATATTCTGGCCGGGGGGTATCCCGATAGTAGTGTATCCATTGTCGTCGCGATAACCAACCAGCAAGCGCATATAGTCCGCCCCCCAGGTTTCGGGGCTGCTCCAGAGATGCTCACCGGCCAGCAATGGATTGGTGAATTCGCCCAGGATAGGTGTATCCTGGTATGATTTGGTTTTGTTGATCATGGCATCAAGTTCGCCCTGGTTGCTGAAAGAAAAACGCCCGACAGCAACATCGGGGAGGA
>DAOVZP010000362.1 GCA_030635045.1 Bacteroidota bacterium
AAGCCCTCGATATACTAATGAAAGGCGTCAACTCTCTGGGATTTGTCCTGGACGATAATAAAGAATACAGCAAAGAGGACCTCGATGGCCTGTGCCGTAATATCTTTGCCGAGATCGTTGAGCTGAACTTCGTTTGTGGCCGGCAAGCCGAAAATATAACCGGCCTTTACATGGAGCTTGTACAGCAATACAACCGTGACTTCTCAAAAGTACATGGGTCGGTGAATTTTGACCCCCTGGGCAGGCTCGTGATCAAGGGTAATTATTATGATTCTTTCGATGAGGACTTTGAGCGTTGCCGCAGGTTGATCAACCTCACCACCAACCTTCCGAACTTTAGTGTGATCACCGTCAATGGCAGGAATTTTCACCATGCGGGATCATCCATTGTGCAGGAGCTTGCCTTCAGCCTTGCTGCGGGGGCAGAATATCTCACACAGCTGAGCGAGCGCGGGCTGTCTGTGGACAAGGTGGCAACGGGCATGCGCTTTAACTTTTCCATTGGCCCCGACTACTTCATGGAGATGGCCAGGATCAGGGCAGCCAGGCAGCTGTGGGCAAACATAGTGAAAGCTTACGGGCCAAGCAGCGACGATATTGCCCGCATGAGCATCCATAGCGAGACAGCATCCTGGAATATTACCGTTTACGACCCATATGTGAACATGCTCAGGACCACGACGGAGTCGATGTCGGCGGCCATTGCCGGAGTCGATTCACATATCGTCAGGCCATTCGACGGAGCATTTTCAAAACCCGATGAATTCAGCGAACGCATTGCCCGGAACCAGCAGCTGCTGCTGAAAGAAGAAGCCTATCTTGATAAGGTTGCCGATCCCGCAGCCGGGTCTTATTATATTGAAAGCCTCACCGGCCAAATGGTGCAGGAGGCCTGGAAGATCTTCCTGGAGATTGAAGAAAAAGGCGGTTATATCGAAGCAGTGAAATCAGGATATATACAGCACAAAGTGAGGGAGAATGCAGAGGCCATGGACAAGGCCATCGCCACGCGTAAGATGAGCCTGCTGGGGACCAACCAGTACCCTAACTTCACCGAAAGGATTGAAAAGTACATTCCTGCAGAGGTCTTCAAGCCTTCTGTATTTACCGAAAAGGATGCCATCGTGGAAACGCTGACGCCCTATCGCGGATCGCAGGCCTTTGAAGTGCTGCGCAAAAAGACCGATGACTACTCCCGTGAGAATGAGCGGCCGGCGGTCTTCATGTTCACTTATGGGAACCTCACCATGCGCATCGCCAGGGCACAGTTTGCCGGCAACTTTTTCGCTGTGGCCGGCTTCGACCTCATCGACAACCCGGGCTTTAAAACCATCGATGATGGGGTGCAGGCCGCTATTGAAAGTAAGGCCGGGATCGTGGTGATATGCAGCTCGGATGATGAATATGCCTCCATCGCACCGGAGATCTGCAAGAAGCTAAAAGGACATGCTATCGTGGTGCTGGCAGGCTATCCGAAAGATATCATTGAAGATCTCAAAAAGGCCGGAATGAAGCATTTTATCCATGTGCATTCCAATGTCCTGGAGAGCCTGCAGGAGATACAGCAGGAACTGGGAATATGATCACTAGTATCAATCATTGAAGCTATAAAGACATGAAACCGAATTTCAGTCAGATAAATATAAAAAGCAGTAAAGCAGAAAACCCCGCCATCGAGGCATGGGAGCATAAGAACCATATTGAAAAGGACTGGAAAACCCCTGAAAAGATCAATGTGAAGCCTGTATATACCGGGGCCGACCTGCAGGGTATGGAGCATTTACATTATGCTGCCGGACTGCCGCCCTTTCTGCGCGGCCCATATTCCACAATGTATGTGATGCGTCCGTGGACCATAAGGCAATATGCAGGTTTCAGCACCGCTGAAGAGTCAAATGCCTTTTACCGCCGCAACCTGGCTGCCGGGCAAAAAGGCCTGTCGATTGCTTTCGACCTGGCCACGCACCGTGGCTACGACTCCGACCACGAACGGGTGGTTGGCGATGTTGGAAAAGCAGGCGTTGCTGTCGACTCAATCCTCGACATGGAGGTCCTCTTCGACCAGATACCACTTGACAAGATGTCGGTTTCCATGACCATGAACGGGGCAGTGCTACCCGTGATGGCATTTTATATCGTGGCCGGCCTTGAGCAGGGTGCAAAGCTGGAACAACTCAACGGGACCATACAGAACGACATCCTCAAGGAGTTTATGGTGCGGAACACCTATATATATCCGCCTCAGCCCTCCATGCGCATTATTGCTGATATCTTCAAATACAGCTCGAAGAATATGCCCAAATTCAATTCCATCAGCATCAGCGGATATCATATGCAGGAGGCCGGTGCAACGGCCGACATCGAACTGGCCTATACGCTTGCCGATGGCCTGGAATATCTGCGTGCCGGGGTAGAGGCAGGGATGGACATCGACACTTTTGCCCCAAGGATCTCATTCTTCTGGGGCATCGGCATGAACCACTTTATGGAGATTGCCAAGATGCGTGCCGCCAGGATGCTGTGGGCAAAGATCGTAAAGCAGTTCAATCCCAAAAACCCGAAGTCGATGGCTTTGCGTACACACTGCCAGACTTCAGGCTGGAGCCTCACCGAGCAGGATCCATTTAATAATGTTGCCCGTACCTGCGTGGAAGCCATGGGCGCCACATTGGGACATACACAGTCGCTGCATACCAATGCGCTGGATGAAGCCATCGCGCTGCCGACCGACTTCTCGGCCAGGATTGCGCGTAATACACAGATCTATATCCAGGAGGAAACCAATATCACCCGCAGCGTAGACCCGTGGGCCG
>DAOVZP010000124.1 GCA_030635045.1 Bacteroidota bacterium
ATCATCCAGATCAACCCCCTCGCCGGCAGTATAATGAGACCCGCCATACTGCCCGTGCCCATAACCCTGGTTTGCGTATGCCCCATTCTTTTCATAATGCTTCCAGTTCGCACCCATCTGGTCATATTTACCCCTGTTTTCAGGATTTCCCAGAACCTCATTTGCCTCACTGATCTCCTTGAACTTCTCCTCCGCCTTCGCATCGCCCTGGTTCTTATCAGGATGGAACTTCATGGCCAGCTTCCGGTAAGCCTTCTTAATTTCTGCCTGGGAAGCCTTTTTATTTACACCTAATATCTTATAATAATCTTTATATTTCATGTGGAATAAGGTATATCAACAATCATACCCTTGTACAAATTCATGCAATTCTGACATACAGGCAGTGGAAAGATCTAAAATTGATAAAAGCATACCAAACAAGTCGATACTTAATAACGTAACACTCTCAGGCTGGAAATACCTGAATTGAATTCAATGCTTATGTTTTGTTCAGATGATGAAAAGTTAGGGCTTACATAGGTGCTCTTACTCACCTTATCGAAGCCTGGCAATTCTTTCGAAACCAGGAAAGAGTCTGTATTGACCTCACAGGCAACCTCCTTTGGGACCTTGATCAAGACAGAAGAAACACCGGTTTCAATTTTTACATCAAGGTTATCAGACAGGCTTCCCAGTATGATCTCAATGGAGGTGGCCCCGCCATCGATACGCAGCTCATTGATAATAAATGGGCTTAGATCCAAATATATGTCGGCAGCACCTGCATCAATATCCAGGTCCCACACGATATCCGGGTTGAGCTTTATTTCCACCTCGTGTGAACGGTATAAGCTGAATTGGTTCCGGTGGCTTTCCGGCCCGATCCTGACATACTGCTTATTGTCCTCTGCAGACGTACTCATATAATATGTTCCCGAATCGCCAAAATGCTTGAAATCAACAAGTTGATCCGAGATACCTGAAATCACGTAGCTACCTGCAGCAGCATTCAGCTCAAGTAAGGCGAAATCTGCAGAATCAATACGTGATTCACTTTTATTCAATTCGATTTTCTCGTTTTTGTCCCAATGTCCGATCCATAACCAGCCGGAATGCCATCTGCCGGGGTTATAACAAATTAGCATTATCATAGCAAAAACTGCCAGTAATGACGCGATCAGCTTATACAAAGACTTCAGGGGCAGGAGCGAAATGCCCCACAATACCAGTAATAAAGGCCAAAGGCTAAGTATATCACGCCAATTGAACCAGATAACATCAAACTTCTTTAAAAGGTATGCAACCCCCAACATAATGAGAACCATACCCCAGAACAGGTTTTTGTATTTCATGATAGGAAATTTTTAAGATGACTGGGCAGATAACTTTTAAGATCACTATTGTTTCTTACTGACAAAGGCGTTTCTTAAGAGTACAATTCCAATCACAATCAATATCACCGGCCATAGATCACCAAAATCGATACGCGGTATATAGCGGATCACAAGGAATATTATGCCAAGTGTGATCAGTATCAATCCGGCTATAAGACTGCCTTCATCTTTCTTTTTGAATTTGTTTGTGTCATGTGAGAAATCGGGGCCCTGCCCCTTTTCCTGTGTGTTATTCTCTTCCATAATATTTGAATTTACATTGTAAGTATTCTGATCATTGAGTGGAAGTACGATCCATAAGATGAGATAGAGGATGACACCGCCACCACCAACAAGCACCAGTAAAATAAAAAGTATCCTTATGAAGGTTGGATCAAGGTTAATAGCCTCGCCAATACCCCCGGCCACGCCACCGATCATACTTTCACTTTTGCTTCTATACAAGCCGGATCTTTTTTCCATGATGTTGGTTTATCATAACAAATATACATCTTAAATGCATATTCTACCATTAAAAAATGTTAATAAGATCATTTATGGTATTAAATGATTTGCCAATTAAGAAAATGAAACTGCAGGGAGTTGTTTAATCAAGATGATTGATCCGGCAACTTTCATTCCTTCCAAACCAGCGGTACCTGTTCCCGGCAACTATGTCGTAAACCCAATCCCTGATAAAAGGAGGTACAATGATAAAAATGTAAAGTATGCTCCATGCTTTGCCAAGCCTTTTGATGATCCTCAGGATTGCAGTTGAACGATAGAATGTTTTTTTATCCTCGATGTAAACAATGCTGTCAATATTTTGTTTGTTTATTAGAAACCCTGACAAAAGCGATTTACCTGAATCGGATTGCAGGGATGCAAACCTGAACTTGTTTCGTCCACCATGTTTGATCACGAAGTTTACAGCACGATTGCAAAGTTTGCAATAGCCGTCGAACAAAATCACAGGTATATTATCAGATATGTGCATACGTTTAGTATTCAAACAATGCAAAAGTGCTTTTGTTTCAACGGATACGAGCAATTTAGAAATAGATATAAATTGAAAAAAGCAATTTTTGTATCGTTGATTTTTGTAAATTAGCACCCTTTAATCCAAATATTTATGGGAGAAAAAATCAGAATCTCAGACAACAAACTGGTCGTTCCCGACCATCCGACAATACCGTTTATCGAAGGTGATGGCACAGGTCCCGATATTTGGGCTGCATCAGTCAGGGTATTTGATGCTGCTGTTGAAAAGGCTTACGGGGGCAAGCGTAAGATTGAATGGAAAGAAGTATATGCCGGTGAAAACGCTTTCAATCGTTTCAATGACTGGCTCCCGAAGGAAACTGTAGATGCTTTTAATGAATACCTCGTTGGGATCAAAGGGCCGCTCACCACACCTGTGGGAGGCGGAATCCGTTCGCTAAATGTCGCATTGAGGCAGATCCTCGACCTGTATGTATGCCTGCGGCCGGTAAAATACATCACCGGGGTTCCTTCGCCCGTAAAGAAGCCTGAAGACGTGGATATAGTAATCTTCAGGGAAAATACGGAAGATATCTATGTCGGCATTGAATGGCAGGAAGGCAGTGATGAAGTAAAGAAAGTTGTTGATTTCATAAGAGAGGAAATGGGTATAGACAAGATCCGTTTCCCTGAAACTTCCGGTATTGGTATCAAACCAATATCAAAAGAGGGTTCGTACAGGCTTATCCGTGCTGCTATTTCCTTTGCTCTTGAAGAAGGCCGCCGGTCGCTTACCCTCGTGCATAAAGGCAACATCATGAAGTTTACTGAAGGGGCCTTCAAGAACTGGGGTTACGAGATGGCTAAAAATGAATTTCGTGAGCAGGTGATCACCGAGAGAGAAAGCTGGATACTGGGTAATGCAGAAAGCAATCCGGGTATCAGCATTGCAGACAATGCAAAGCTTATCGAACCCGGATACCACATGATGACCGATTCGCAAAAAGCCGATGTCAGGGCTGAGGTGGAAGAAGGGCTAAAGCTTATCCCGACCCATGGGGATGGCAAGTGGAAAGAAATGCTCCTTATCAAAGATGCTATCGCCGACATCACTTTACAGCAAGTGCTCACAAGGGCAGCCGAATTTGATGTTGTCGCCACCATGAACCTGAATGGCGATTACCTGTCGGATGCTCTTGCCGCCCAGGTCGGTGGTATCGGGATAGCCCCGGGTGCCAATATAAATTATGAAACCGGGCACGCGATATTTGAAGCAACTCACGGTACAGCACCCAAGTATGCAGGCCTCGACAAGGTCAACCCCGGATCAGTGATCATTTCAGGGAGTATGATGCTGAAATATATGGGGTGGCAAGAGGCCCACGACCTGATATGGTCAGGGCTTCAAAAAACCATCAGCCAGAAAAGGGTTACCTATGATTACCATCGAATGATGGAAGGTGCCACCCTGCTTAAGTGCTCCGAGTTTGGCAGCGCAATAATTGAAAATATGTAATAACATTTCTTACCAGGTGTAAGACAGGAGGAAAACATGTCAGTATTAAAAGAAAGGCTCACACAAAAAATTGAAGAATGGCGACCACGCATAACCAGGTTACTCAAGGATCATGGCGATGTTGTTGTTGATGAAGTAACCATTGCAAAAGCCCTTGGCGGGATGAGGGGATTGAAAAGCCTGGTGACGGACATATCCTATCTCGATCCCAATGAAGGTATCCGGTACAGGGGTTATACCCTTAAAGAAGTTTTCGAACTCCTGCCCAAGCCAAAAGATGCCGAGATGCCTTACGTAGAAGGACTATTGTTCCTCTTGCTTACGGGCGATATCCCAAATGACAAAGAGGTTGCAGATGTAGTGGATGAATTCAGCAAGAGAAGGATACTTCCGCGCTATGTGTATGAAGTGATCGATGCCTTTCCCTGCTGCAGTCATCCCATGACCATCTTTTCATCAGCCATCCTTACAATGCACCGCGAGTCTTTCTTTACAAAGAAATACTTTGCCGGTCTCAAAAAAGAAGATTATTGGGAACCCACTTTTGAAGATGTATTGAACCTGTTGGCAAAACTACCTGAAATAGCCACCTACATCTATGCCAAATTGTACAAGGATGGCAACCGTATACAGTCAAACCCGAACCTTGATATGGGCGGTAACTTTGCGTTTATGATGGGGATCGACAAGCCTTATGACGATGTATCCAGGCTGCATTTTATCCTGCATAGCGACCACGAAAGCGGGAATGTCAGTGCACATACGGGGCACCTTGTAGCCAGTTCACTTTCCGATATTTACCTGGCAACATCAGCCATGATCAATGGCCTGGCAGGGCCGCTGCATGGCCTGGCAAACCAGGAGGTGCTGCGCTGGCTCCAGGACCTGATGGATAAGATGGGCGGTGCCGAACCCACTGAAGATGAAATCAAGCAGTACGTTTGGGATACCCTGAATGCAGGATTTGTGATACCTGGTTATGGCCATGCCGTATTGAGAAAAACAGACCCGCGCTACACCCTTCAAAGGGAATTCAGCCTGAAGCACCTGCAGGAAGATCCCCTCTTTAAATATGTCGATATACTTTACAAAGTTGTGCCCCCCATCCTGATGGAACATGGAAAGGCCAAGAACCCCTGGCCCAATGTAGATGCCCAGTCAGGTGCGATTCAATGGCACTATGGAGTAAGGGAGTACGACTTCTATACCGTACTCTTCGGTATTGGAAGATCCATTGGGATCTGTGCCAATATCATCTGGGACCGTGCTTTGATGTATCCGCTGGAGAGGCCCAAGTCGCTTACGACAGACATGCTTGAGAAAATAGCCGGGATCTCAAAAAAATAGTATGCGCCTGTAGTCGCACCTGTGGAATATTACCCTGCTATCATGACTAAAATACAAGGTTACTTATTTGCGCCAGGCAGGCCGGTAATCGCATTGCGAGCCTGAAGAGCGGCATCGTCCTTTCAGGAAATTGAATTTCAGGGATATATAAATATCCATACCGGTAAAATCAGTCAGGTTGAAGAAGCCAAGTAGTTTATCGGTACCTATTGTAAAGAACCAGAAGCGTGCCGACAAGCCTACACGGGGGTAGCGGTAGTTATACAATGAAACCGGCATACTGAACTCCAGGTATTGCGTTTCATAACGGGGCGTAACAGCGATCTGCGCCGGCCGGTATATATAGGCTTTACCTGCCATAAGAGGTTGCATGAAGGTAGCGTTCAAATACCATTGTTTTCTGAAATGATAATCCAATTGCACGCTGAGGGCTGCGGGCAGGATCATCTTTATCCGGTCTGAAGCAAGGGAAGCATCAGGATCTCCATAAAACTCATTGCTGAGCATTTGTGTAAACTGATCTATATTCCTGAAATTAACTGTATCAACATTTTCCCAGAAAACACCGACATCATC
>DAOVZP010000388.1 GCA_030635045.1 Bacteroidota bacterium
AACACCCAAAACAATTATATTCCTTGATAGAAGTGAAGGGATTAATTACCGGCCTCTTCGATGATGACATTTTCGCTTTTTATTTCTCCGTTCTTATAACGCGTTTCCTTAGCCAAAACACCTTCTTTGTTGAATTCCAGCCATTTGCCGATTTTTACACCATCCTTGTACAGGCCCCGGGTCATGGGTTGCCCATTGTCGTGAAACTCAAGGAATTCACCCTGGGAAAGGTTATTTTCGTAGTATTCAATAGATTGCAGGCTGTCGTTTTCATAAAATGTTTTCTGCACCCCATCAAAGACTCCTTTCTTATACTGGAACTCGGCAATCTTATTGCCCGCCATATCATACCATACAGTCATGCCATTCCTGAGGCCTTCAATGTAATTTGAGGATTCCTGCAGTTTTGCATTTTCATAATACAGTTCTGACTTGCCGTGTTTGATACCATTTTTATAGTGTACCTTACTTATCGGGTTGCCCCCGTATTTATATTTTATAGCAAGGCCTTCCAGCGCATCATCTACATAAAATTCTTCTTTGGAAAGGTAGCCCCTTGAATCGATCGCGATAAAGATGCCGTTCTTTTTACCATGCTTATAGGTTTCCAGTTTGGATAGAAAGCCCCGGGGATGATAAAACAACCAGCTGCCCTCCATCTGCCCGTCTACATACTCGCCACGGCTCCTGACATTACGTTCTTTGGTATCCCAAAATCCCTGTTTTGATCCTGTTTCATCGGTAATATTGATCGTATCGCCCGATTCTGTGACCACATATGTTGCCTGGGCACAAAGTGTGGAAGCGAAAGAAAAAACGAATAACAATAGTAAAATGGATATCTTTTTCATAGTTGATGAGTTTGTTCAACAAATGTAGGAAGCTTGAATGAAATATCAAGCCTAAATCATACTTTTTCGCCGAAAAGGTCAAATTCTGAGGCCGATACTACCTTGATGTTGTAGAAAGCGCCCTGCTTCAGTGAGGTATCACGAATGATCACCTCATTGTCAACCTCAGGGGAATCGTATTCGGTCCTGCCTGTCATGATATCCCCTTCTTTTCCATCGATGATGACCTTAAACACCTTCCCCAGCTTTGCTTCATTCAATTCGAGTGATATCTGTTGCTGAACGGCCAGGAGCTCTTCCATCCTTTCCTGCTTAAGTTCATCAGGGACATCGTCAGGCATATCAAAGGAAGAAGTGCCTTCCTCCGCGCTGTATGTAAAAACGCCCAGGCGTTCAAAACGGCTTTCTTTCACAAACTGCAGAAGTTCTCTGAAATCATCATCCGTTTCCCCCGGATATCCAACCAGCATGGTTGTGCGCAGTGCCACACCGGGGACCCTTTCTCTTATTTCTTTAACCAACTTGCGGGTATCGTGGCCATCGATCCCGCGTTTCATGGATTTCAGCACAGTATCGCTGATATGTTGCAGCGGGATGTCGAGGTAGTTGCAGATGATGTCGCGCTCACGCATCACATCCAGTACTTTCACGGGGAAAGAAGCCGGGTAGGCATAGTGCAGGCGTATCCATTCAACACCCTGCACATCAGAAAGCTTTTCCAGCAGCTCTGCAAGCCTTTGCTCCTTATAAAGGTCTTTCCCGTACCAGTTCAGGTCCTGGGCGATCAGGATCAGTTCTTTCACTCCCTGTGAGACAAGGTATTCTGCCTCGCTGACAAGCGATTCCATGCTTCTCGATTTGTGTTTTCCCCTGATCAGCGGAATAGCGCAGAAAGAACATTTACGGTCACAGCCTTCCGATATCTTGAGGTAGGCATAATGAGAAGGGGTTGTGAGGAAGCGGTCAGCAATCAAGTCCTTTTTCGGGTCAAAGCCAAGGTCTTTCAGGATCGCAGGAATATCTTCGGTACCGTAAAAGCCATCCACTTCGTGGATCTCATCCTTTAAATGGGAAGCATAGCGCTGCGAGAGGCAGCCGGTGACAAAGAGCTTTTCAAAACGGCCATCCTTTTTGCCCTGGGCATATCGCAGGATGGTATCGATTGATTCTTCCTTGGCATCGCCGATAAAGCCGCATGTATTTATTATGACATAGTCCGCCGCTTCATTAGATTCATGCATCACTTCCATCCCACGGGCTTTTAAGCTTCCAAGGAGATTTTCCGAATCTACAAGGTTTTTGGAACACCCGAGGGTGATGATATTGACCTTTTTAGTCATAAATTATGATTTCTGGAAAAGGGAATCTACAAATTCTATGCGATTAAAGATCTGAAGGTCTTCCATTTGTTCCCCAATACCGATATATTTAACAGGGATCCTGAATTGGTCGGAGATACCTATGGCCACGCCACCTTTGGCAGTGCCATCAAGCTTTGTGAGGGCTAATGAGGTCACCTCCGTGGCGTTGGTAAACTGCCTGGCCTGCTCAATCGCATTCTGGCCTGTGGAGGCATCCAGGATCAGCAACACATCATGTGGCGCTTCGGGGATTACCTTTTGCATCACGCGCTTGATCTTGCTCAGCTCGTTCATCAGGTTCACCTTATTATGCAGGCGGCCTGCAGTGTC
>DAOVZP010000345.1 GCA_030635045.1 Bacteroidota bacterium
CGCTCAAATGATTTGTTTACGAGGATATATTTGAGATTAGTGTCTTTAAAGTAAACCAGAGCCGGGATAGTTGAAAGAAGGATGCTTAGCTCTTCAGCCCTGAACCTTAGGGCTTCGACAGCTTTTTTCAAGTCTTCGGTGGTCTTTTTCAGCAGGGAATTCAAAACATTTTTATCCTTAAGCAGACGCTCAAACTTAAAATTAAGCACCTGCCTGTCATGTTCAATGTTTTGCACCTCTTTCAGGATCTCCTCTTTGTGATTGAGGTAATCTTCAAAAGAACCGATGCCTTGAATGATCTTGTTTATTTTATCAATTCGCTCTTCCATTACTCAGAAAACGAGGGCATTAAATTATTACTTTTCCTTCAATATTACAAGTGTAAAGGTTTGATTAAAGAAATCACATGTTTTTCCGGACCTGGTTCCGATCTCTCCATATGTAAAGAATCCTGATAAAGGGATGCCCCATTTTTCTGTCGGAAAGGCAAGCTCCTCGCTGATGACAGGCCCCAGGGCAAGATACCTGGCCATGCATGAAAAGAGTAATAACATATCAGCTTCGGGATTTTGTTCATGGAACTTTTTGATCTTCTCTTTTGTACGGTCCATCACTTCAAACCCGGGTGAACTGGAAAATGTAACCGTTGCATCCTGGGGAACCGAGCCGGCAAAGATAAGGGCTTCTTTTTCTCTGTCAACACCCATCACTGCCCTTAATGCAAAGCTGTTATCTTTTCTTTTAATAAGCAATGGATATTCTACACCGATAGCCGGCAGATCACTATCCTGAACGTTGAGATATTTCTTATATACCTTCAGTGCAGGTGCATTGTCGATACTATAGACAATATTGCTTTCGGCAGATGTAACGATCAGGTCTTTGCCAAGCCCAACCCAGCCGCTTGTGGCAAGGCCTCTCATGTCGATATGATCTGAATCAAAGGCTATGGCGATGGAACCATTTTCCAATACTTTCTTCCCGGAAAATACATAATTCCGATCGAATTTGGTTTCATCGGATGCTAAGCCACCAAATATGACCACCTCTTGACCTGCTGATTCCAGCATCCCTTCAACAAACTCCTGCCCGTTAAGACTTAAGCCTGAAGCAACAACTATGAACGAAGGCTTTTTAAATTTCTTCGATCCCCATTCTCCTATCTCCTTTCCAAAGTCAAAGGAAGATTTGCTTTCCCTATCCTCGCAATAATATGCAAAATGTTTCTTATTAAGTTCAAGCAGTGTCACCACTCCTTCATCTTGATAAATTGTAGTTTCAGATGCGCTCACCAGGATGTTCCCACCGCTACTGCTTCCAATAAGCTCTACATTGTATTTTGAAAATGCCTCTGAGATTTTATGTATGCCCTGCCTGGGGGTTGCGAAAACGAAAGCAAGCCCCGGTGAAAAATCTTTGTCTGCCTGAGCATCCATTTTTTCATGGATATCTTCAATATTTCTGAAGGTAAACGATTTTGTTTTCATAATAATAGCAATTAAGTGTTAGTATGAAAAACGACATGTAATCAGTTGCCGGGATGGTAATCTTCAGAAAAGGGCTTCATATACAAAAATACATTTTTTCCTCATCTAAAGCAAATTGAATCTGAACGACTTGGTTTATAAGGGCTTTTAAGAGGATTGTACTTGTGCTTTTGATACTTTTTTACCAAGAAAAAGAACTATGATAAAGAGTATGATCAGGCCGATTGGAAATAATATGTAGGATGATATACCATAGGCAGCGGGGATGGTCCCTGCCAGAATAGTGACAGTACCAACCGTAAGGGCATAGGGAAGCTGGGTGCGGACATGCTCGATATGGTTGCAGGAACTGGCCAGGGAACTGAGTATGGTGGTATCGGATATTGGTGAGCAATGATCGCCTAATACAGATCCTGTCAGCACACAGGCTACAACATTATAAAAGATAAGCATGGAAGTATCGTATTCCATCCCGTAGTCCTGGGTGATCAACCATGTTGCCGGAAGCATCAATGGGTACAATATAGCCATGGTTCCCCATGAGGAACCGGTAGAAAATGATACCAATGCGGCAAGGATGAAGGTGATGGCGGGCACAAAGTATGGCGACAGTGACATTTCAAGCATGCTGTTTGAAATAAAAGTAGCTGTATGCATATGTTCTGTGATCAGTGCCACCGACCAGGCCAGGATCAGGATCAGTACAGCTGTGAGCATGGTCCGGAAACCATTGATGAGGCTGTCAATGCTTTCTTTAAGGCTCAATATTCGTTGGCTGAGGGTTAGCACCATTGCAACCAGGACACTCGATAATGATGACCACAGGAGGGCGGTGTAAGAATCAGCGTTCCCGATAGTTGCAGAGATCTTCCTTCCGAAGGCGATGTTTTCATTATTCCAGATCTCAGGATCCCATCCGGTGCTGATCAGGCCAGCCAAAGTGCCGAGAATGATCACGAGCACCGGGATCACTGCATTGAACCACCTGGCCTTAACATGCTCATCAACTTCGAGCTTGTTTAATTCATTGGAAAACGCAAATTGCTCGCCTGTTTGCGGGTCTTCTACCTGCCTGGCCTTTCGCTCAGCTTTGAGCATAGGCCCGAAATCCACACCCCTGAATATTATAAAAAGGATGAATACAAGCGTGAAGATCGGATAAAAAGAATATGCCAGGGAGTTGAAGAAGATCATGTAAGCATTTTCATCCAGGCCGATCACATCGATGCCATCCTGAATATAACTTAGCTCGGCACCTATCCATGTAGTAACAAAGGCGATAGAGGCTATGGGCGCCGCGGTGGAATCGACAAGGTAGGCAAGCTTTTCCCGGGAGATCTTCAGACGATCGGTCACCGGCCGCATGGTATTCCCAACTACAAGCGTATTGGCATAATC
>DAOVZP010000220.1 GCA_030635045.1 Bacteroidota bacterium
ACAACGTGGCTGAAGAACACGATCTGGAAGACATACTGACCTTAAATAAAGCTTATGAGCTCATACATCAGCAACTGTCAACAGAGGATGATGTTGAAAGTGAATTGCTTGTAAGCCTCATCACCCGCTTTTTGTCACAAAACCTAGTTTATGATGCTGAAATGACAGCCATGGAGCGCAAGGCAGTGGTGGCTGCTATTTCCCCGACATACGGGCTGGTGCAGGAAGGGGAGCGCATTATATCTAAAGGAGAGGTGGTCACTGATGCCCGGTTTATGGTTCTCAGCTCTTTGAAATCCTATTATGAAGAAAACCTTGGCGGTTCTGAAACCTTCTATGTGATCTTACTCGGGCAGATATTGCTCATTACAATTGTAATTACCGTCTTATTGCTGTTTTTTATTTCTTTCAGGAAAGAGATACTGTCAGATAACCGGAATATCGTATTGATCTTACTGGTGATAATTCTGATCACTATGCTTACCAGCCTGATAGTAAGCTATAGCACGGCATTTTTATATATAGTTCCAATCTGCCTGGTCCCGATCGTCATCAGTGCCTTTTTTGATACACGTATGGCCCTGTATGTGTACCTGATAACAATAATTATCCTTGGACTGCTTGTACCCAACAGTTTTGAATTTGTCTTTCTGCAGCTCATTGCGGGCATCATAGCAATTATGAATGTAGCCAACCTGCAGCGTCGCGGACAATTCTTTATCACCTCTGTTTGGATCTTTGTTACCTATTCCGTGGTCTATGTTGGACTGACGCTCATCCAGGATGGAACGATACGGGAGATCGATCCGCTGATGTTTGCCATGTTTGGAGGCAGTGCCGTTCTTACCCTTTTCTCTTATCCACTCATCTATATCTTCGAGAAGATCTTTGGATTTATCACAGATGTCACCCTCGTTGAACTTTCCAATACCAATAATAAGCTTTTACGGGAATTATCCATGAAAGCCCCGGGCACCTTTCAGCATTCCCTGCAGGTGGCTAACCTGGCCGAGGATGCCATCTATGAGATCGGAGGCAATGCCCTGATGGCGAGAACAGGAGCCCAGTACCATGATATTGGGAAGATGGATATGCCCATGTATTTTGTGGAGAACCAGTCTACCGGTGTAAACCCGCACGATGAGCTGACAAGCGAAGAAAGTGTCAGGATCATTATCAGCCATGTGATCAAGGGGATAGAAAAGGCAAAAAAACATAAGTTGCCTGAACAGATCATCGACTTTATCCGTACGCACCATGGCACCCGTAAAGTGGAGTATTTTTATAGCATGTATAAAAATGAAACCCCCGAGGATGAGATAGATGAAAACGAATTTACCTACCCGGGCCCTATACCATTTTCCCGTGAAACGGCTGTGGTAATGATGGCGGATTCGGTGGAGGCGGCATCGCGCAGCCTGAAAGAACACGATATCCGGAACATCGATGAACTGGTTGAAAATATTATCAACCACCAGGTGGAGGCCAATCAGTTCATCAATGCTGATATTACCCTCAGAGACATCACACGTATAAAGAAGCTTTTTAAGAAGAAGCTGATGACTATTTATCATGTCAGGATGGAATACCCGGAAATTAGTGCATAGTGCCTAGTTACTAGTGCCTATTGAGAGTGAATAGTGAATAATTAACAACTAAAAGTTCCACTTCCCCATTCTCATTCTCATTCTTATTCTCATTCTCATTCTTATTCTTATTCTTATTCTTATTCCTTGTTCTCTATTCTCTATTCAACACGCTCCCCACCCCCGGCCCCTCATTAAACAACAGATCAATAATACTAAGGTCTTCAACAAAGCCGTGCTTTTCTTCGAAAACCTGATGGTAAGGTTTATAATGGCCTTCGGGATCAGCTTTTTTTGGAGAAATGCTTTCTCGCAGATCCAGGATTCCCTCCGGGGAGTGAATAAAATCTTCAGTTAAACTTATTTCGGTCGTTTCTCCCAATAAGCTGAAGATGGTGTTAAGTATCTCCATATTATAATCCAGCAGGAAACGGAATTTCTTCCGGTAGAATTTTTCCAGATCATCTTTGTAATAAAGATAAAATGGGGAGTTGCTGTAGGCTATGTCGATGCTGAGCCAATGCACGCGTTGCCATGGATCATCATAGAATATCTCGATGTCCTTTGTCTTTGTCTTTCCTCCATCCACTTTTGTTACCGGGATGCTCAGTGGCAGAACCCCGTTTGCAGTTATGATCCTGCAGCGGTTCCGGTAGGTCTGCCTCGGATAGGTCTCACAGGCTTCAATAATAACATTATCTGCCTTCAATGCAGCCTGTATCCATGAAACAGGAGGGAGGTAAGCAGTGGTGAGCATGGTTGTTTGCCGTATGGGTCCCATATGGGCAAAAATAAAAAAAAGAGACCAGCTTAGGCCTCTTTATTGGTATTATATATTAGTACTAAGTACTACGGTAATGCTCGACGTTCGTTCTTCGTTCTTCGTTGTTCGGTACTCCCTCTCTACGCTTCTTGCTTCTTTCCTAACAACACATCTTCTATCACTTCCTTGAAAGTTTCCTTGGGGAGTGCTCCCTGTGCCATCTGTGGCTGTCCGTCTTTGGGGCAGAAGAGGATAGAGGGGATGCTGCGGATGCCAAAAGCACCGGCAAGTTCACGTTCCACCTCGGTATCGATCTTATAGATATTGATCTTTCCCTTGTACTCTTCAGAGAGGCCTTCAAGGATGGGGGCAACCATTTTACAAGGCTGGCACCAGTCAGCATAGAAATCTATTATACAAGGCAATTCGCCTTCAAATTTCCACTCTTTATTCTTTTCGAAATTAAATACCTTTTCGAGAAAGGTTTCTTTAGTTAAAAATTCCATTGTTTTATCCTTTTATTAATTGTTTTCATTGTTTTGATTATCAGCGGGAGATTTCAATAAGAAATCATCAATCACGCTCTTAAATGTTTCTTTCGGAAGTGCGCCGGTCGACATTTGAGGCTGGCCTTTCATAGGAATGAAAAGTACGGCCGGGATACTCCTGATCCCAAACACAGATGCAAGTTCGCGTTCAACCTGGGTGTCTACTTTATAAATATAGATCTGTCCTTTGTATTCTTCTGCCAGCTCATCCATAATAGGAGCTATCAGCTTACAGGGCTTGCACCAGTCGGCATAAAAGTCGATAATGGCAGGCTTGTCGCCAAGGTATACCCATTGTTCTTTGTTCATTTCAAAGTCCATCACCTGTTTTAAGAACATCTCTTTGTTCATATGAATGGTCTTGCCTTCTTCAGCTTCATGCTTTTCAGCAGGTGTGCTCTGCTTATCCTGCGCATTGGTTTCTGTTGAATTGCTACAGCTTACTGCCAGGACAACTCCGAGTAGTAATAATATCGTTCTGAAGTTTTTCATAGTGTTATGTACATATTTAGATAGTTTGCAAATATACTGATAAATATTGAATCGCATTAATATCACTTTTGCTATCTTTGTCAAAAATTGTTCCAAAAAGAAATTTGGCAGATATCTTATGAAAAAGCTGTTTTCAAATATCAACCCGAAGCGCTTTCAAAATGATTATGAAACGGAAGAACAATGCCTTGCATATCTTTCAGATGTGAAATGGAAAAAGGGCTATGTTTGCCGGAAATGCGGGAATACCAACTATTGCAGTGGTAAGAAACCCTATTCAAGGAGGTGTACTAGATGTAAAAGTGAGGAGTCAGCTACAGCGCATACCGTTTTTCACGGTTGTAAATTTTCCTTGCCCTCTGCATTCCAAATGATGTACCAGGTATGCAAAAAACCTGACATCTCGTCCTATGAACTGTCACGATTGCTTGAAACAAGGCAAATGACATGCTGGAAGTTTAAGACGAAGCTGATAGAGTGTTTGGAGGAGAATGAGGGTTTGTTATTGGATACTTGATACTGGATACTGGTTGCTGGTTACTGGTTACTGGTTACTGGTTACTGGTTGCTGGTTGCTGGATGCTGGATGCTGGATACTGATTTCAGATTTCAGATTTCAGATTTCTAATATCTGATTTCCGATATTCGCTATTCAATAACCAGTTTCCTATATACGCCTTCATCCTCCATTTCCATCTCCAGCAGGTATATTCCTGCTTCCAGCCCGGAAACATCTATTCGTAGCATGTTACTGCCGGCTTTTCCGATAAAATCTTTATCAAGCACCCGGATACCTGTCATGCTGATCATCCTTATTTGCAATTTGCTGTTTTTATATCCGAGCCATGACAAATTGACGTGATCGCCGGCAGGAT
>DAOVZP010000147.1 GCA_030635045.1 Bacteroidota bacterium
CTTTTTTAAACCGTTAACACCTCAAATAAGATGATCAAGAGAATCTTAAAAATTACTGTCCTGTTAATGATTGCCCTGAGCCTGGGTTCGGGGATGTCAGGATGTAAGAGCAAGAAAAAACTGGCACGTGAGCAGGCTGCTGCAGAATATGCCAGGAAAGTAGAAACTGCAAAGCAAGACCTGCTGTCAATCATTAATGATGAAGGCAACATGAGTCTGCCGGAGAAAGAAAGCAAGCTCCAGCGTGTAAAAGACATGAACATCAATGAGCCGGAGATACTCGCCCTGACCAGGCAAGCAGAAGAAGTCATAGCAGCTGAAAAGGAAGCTATGCGTAAAAAATGGGAGGAGGAAAATAAAAAGAAAACGGAGGCAGTCAGCCTCTCGCTGGCTGATTATTTCGCCCTTGTTGCCGGTGCTTCCAGCGTTGAAAACGCCAACATTAAGATGAACGAAGCCCTTAAACTTTTTGCAGGCCCCAACACACCGGTACTGATCATCATAAGCCAGGAAGGCGACCTTGTTGATTACGACAGGCCCACCACGGCGAAGAAATACCTGGAATACCTGAAAGACCAGAAAAAGAACCTTAACGAAATTGAGAACATCGAGTACGATGATAATGGTAAAATCAAATTACTTGAACTTATTAAAAAGGATTATTAAAAATGAAGAGATTTAGCCTGATTCTTATCATAATGACCGGTATGGCGTTTAGTTATACCACTCAAGCCCAAACTGATATCAGCCCTGAGCGAAAACGGGCCATCGACAGCCTGGCCATGGAAAAGATCCGCGACCTTGGAAAATACATCAGTATTATCGGCAACAAGCAAACGCCTTTTTCAGAAGCCAAAAGGGTTATCGACCGCACACTGGAGCTTTTTGTTGAAGAGGCCCAGATGGGCGTATCATCCCTCAGCAGGGAAGAAGTAATTTATTATGCCATCAGGGAATACCTGGAAAGGCTGATGTTGCTGAACTACGACAAAGTCAAGATCGAATGGTTCAATATACAATATATCAGCGACCTTGAACTTCAGCCCGATGGGCGCTATGTGGGGGTGATCACGATCTTCCAGCGTTTTGAGGGCACCTCCGACGACGGGCTCATATATAAGGATGTCACCAAAAAAGACATCACCGTTTATGTGGAGAGAAAACAAACCCAGATCGGTGGCAAGCTCATCGGCTTCTGGGATGTCCTGCTTGGCGATATCAGGGTTGTTGAAACCACAAAATAACTTCTCATGCTTAAAATGATCTTTGCCCCGGCAATATTCTTTTTGCTGGTGTTCATTCCATGTCATGCCCAAAGCCAGACTTTTGGCGATTTCAAATACGACGAAACAGAGTTGTATGCTGAAACCAAGCAGGTAAACCAGTTTTTCAGGAGGTTTAACGGGGAAGAAGATAAGCAGGGGGAACGCCTTTACGAAAAAGACAGGGACTTTCGCACCTATAAGCTCCGGAAGAAATATGTTCCAACGCTTTTTAACCTCGAAAGCAGCATACTGAATGATGCAGGCAAGGAAAAATTTTCAGAGCTGGTACTTGAAAAAGATAAGCCGGTATTTCTTGATTTCCATGGCGGCGCCTGGCTGTGTGAACTGAATACCTTGTTTATTTATGAAGGCCGGGAACAGGAGCTAACCCTTTTCCTTGTGCTGCAGGAAGAAGTAGTAGGATCTAAATGGGTTATCGACGGAGTATATTTCGAGCCTTTCTACGATCTGCTCAAAAAACCTGACAACAGCAACTTCAACGACAGCAAATTCCTCCACCCTTTAAGCCATGAAGTTGGCTTTATGAATATTTTCAGGGTTTTCAATGAAAGCGACAGCCTGGAATATTTTGGCAACAAGTATTTTCAACCTGATTACTTATCTTTGTTCTTTTATGAGATAAAAAAAGGGAGGCTGGAGTTTAAAACGGTAAAAGATCTGAAATTCCATTTTTTCCAGATCGACGGATGGTACTTCGAGCTTACATACTTCAATCGTGCCGGGTATAACAGCGGATGGCTGATCTCCAACCTCCTGGAAATTGACGAAAAGAACAGGGACATCCTGCTCAATTATATTTATCATGAATAAACTCTACAGCTTAGTTTCAGTCACACCCCTGATCTGTCTGCTTCTCCTTTTTCCCCTAAGCTCCAATGCCCAGCAAGGCAGTGAAGAGTACAGCGCAGAAAAGATCGCTGAATATAAGGCCAATGTTCAAAACCTGGTCGATTTCCTCGAATATTCATTTAACATGCTTGGTGACCCGAAAACTACCATCAGGGACAAGGATGTGATCATCAACCAGAGTTACGCCAAAATCTTCCGTGATGGAGATGTACAGATCGAAGATGACCTCGACGATAACAGGGAGATCCTTATCAATAAGGATGTGCAGGCATACCTGAAAGACATTGATTTCTTCTTTAAGGAAGTCGTCTTTTCACTGAATGTGAGCAGCATCGATCATTATTTCAATGCCGGGAAGGAGCTCTATTTTATTGTTAGCCTTACGAGGACCCTCAATGGCACAACTATCACCGGCGACAGTGTTTCATCCAACAAAGAACGTTTCATCGAGGTTAATTTCGATGATGTTGCCCAGGACCTCAGGATCGTATCTATTTATACAACCAAGATCGACGAAAAAGATGAATTGTTCTCCTGGTGGAATAAAATGCCGGCAGCCTGGCGTGATGTTATCGGGAACGAAGCATTCATCATCGATACTTTACGGCTTTCAAAAGTTGTAGAGATCAACGACACTATGGCTATTGCAGAGTATTGGGGTATGCCGGAAGTTGCCATCGACACTTTCCCGGCTTATGAAACCGATACCCTTTATGTTGATAAGACGGAATTAATTGAAGGCTACATCCGGGATACCTTTGCCCTCAGAAAAAATGTCAGCTACAGAATGTTGCAACGCATTGCTTCAGAAACTGAAATTGATATTAGCGGCAACCTGAATATACGCTCTCTGACACCCCTGGCACAGATGGGTGAAGTTAAAAAAGTTAATTGTGCCAACACCATGATCGATGATCTGAGTCCTCTCCGAAACCTCATCAACATTGAAACACTCAACTGCTCGGGAACTGCAGTGACAAGCCTGGGGCCCATGCAATATTCGACATCACTTAAAAGTCTGGATATTCATTCTACAAGGATCAGCGATATTCAACATGTTGCCAACCTGAGAAACCTGGAGAAGTTCAATTTCTCCAACACCCCCATCGACAGCCTCGATGAACTTTCCGGTATGCAAAACCTTCGTGACCTCAGGTTCCACAATACATTCATCAGTGACCTCACGCCTGTACAGAAGCTCAGCGAGCTACAGATCATCAATTGCTCCCGTACCTATATCAAAGACCTGGAGCCACTTCAGTATCTTAATAAACTGGAAAGGCTGTATATCAGCAACACATCTGTGAGCAGCCTGAAAGCTTTATCGGGACTTGAAATGTTGCAGACCATTTATCTCGACAGCACAAATGTTAACAGCATACAAGCCCTGGACGGTCTTCCGAAACTGGAAAATGTTTATTGCGACAACACAGGTATCACCGATTCGAAAGCCAATAAATTTATGTCCGACAACCCTGATGCACTGGTGGTTTATGAATCTGTCGCACTAACGAAGTGGTGGAATGCCATGTCGGATGAATGGCAGGCGATCTTTGGGCAGATGACTGAGTTGGACTCCGTTCCCACCAAAGAACAGTTGCACCAGGCTGCCAAGATCACCAGCGTTGATATTTCAGGGAATAATGCTATTCAGGATCTGAATCCGCTTAAGGTCTTAGTGCATCTCACTACCCTCAACTGCAGCAATACAGGCATTGATAACCTATGGCCTTTGTCAGACCTGATCGACCTGCACTCCCTTAATTGTTCAGGCACCGCTGTGAGTAATTGTGAGCCGCTCCGCGACCTTATAAACCTTGAACACCTTGACATCAGCAATACCGGGATTAACGGCATACAATGCATCTCGAGGATAAAAAGCCTCCGGGAGCTCAACATAGCATATACCTCTGTTTCGGGTATCAATGTTTTCGGTTCAAGCAACCTGAACCTGGTCTATGCTGACAGTAGCGGTGTTGTCATGGATGAAGTCATAGCATTTAAGAAAGAAAATGCCGGTGCAACCGTAATCTACCAGAGCACCGGCCTGCAGGCATGGTGGGCCGCTTTATCACCCGGATGGCAGGAAATATTTACTTCATCGGCGGATATAAAACACTCTCCCGGCATTGAAGACCTCCAGCGCATTGCCGACATTACAGAGATTGACATCTCTCAGAAAAAAAACCTGGGCAGCCTGGTTCCTCTTCAGAAACTATATTTACTGAAGTCGCTGAAGATGAATGACATACAAATATCTGATCTCGGGCCCATATCAGGGATGCATACTCTTGAAGTCCTGATCATATCCAATAATCCGGTTGAAGACCTTGAGGCCATTTCCGGTTTGACCGGCCTGCGACAGCTGGAATTCAAAAACACGCCGATCAGTGACCTGAGGCCGCTGGCAGGCTTGACCAACCTTAAGATCATCGACATGGCCGGCACCCAGATCAAGAAACTGAATGAAATAGCAGCATTAGACCAGTTGGAACAGATATCCTTTTACAATACCTCCATTAAGTCGCTCAGTCCCCTGGAAGACATGCATATGCTGAAGAATATTAAATGTTATAACACCAGGCTCAGCGGAAAGAAAGTCAGAAGTTTCGGAGAGGAAAAGCCCGGCTGTGAGATAATCTTTTATTAATATTGAATACCCCTGGCCCAGGCAACCTTATGATGGCAATGCCAGTCATCTACTTATGCATATTATTTATTAGTTTTGCCTTTAGTTTTAAACCAGTCTTATGAAAATTCTATCTACACTATTTACGTTCCTGCTCCTGAGTGGATTCCTGTTTGCCCAGGAAGCATCCACACCTCAATCTTCTTTTGAGCTAAAACCTTTAAGTATTGAGGAAGAGGAGGCACTCAAAAAGCTACCGGAACTCCAACTGCCTGCAGAGTACAAAAACAGGAGTCTGCCAGCAGTAGTTGACAATTCCACACAACCCTATATGCGCCAGGTTTTTCAGCAGACAGGGCTCTGTTGCGGCCAGGCAGCCGGTATTGGCTATAACTTCACTTATGAAATGGACCGGGAAAGGGATGTTCCTGCCAACACAAACGATAATCTTTATCCCACCCATTTTACATGGAACTGGATGCATGGGGGATATGGCTGGTACGGC
>DAOVZP010000019.1 GCA_030635045.1 Bacteroidota bacterium
CTGGTTGATTAGGGGGTTCCTTTGTGAAATCCTTGGTGCCCTTTGTGGTTATAAGGTTTTTATTTTTGAGTTTTGAGTGGTAAACTGGTGGAATTAGTTGAATTAGTTGAATTGGTTGAATTGGTTGAACTGGTTGAACTGGTTGAACTGGTTGAACTGGTTGAATTGATTGACACTAGAATGAAAATTGAGTATCTTTAATTGATCATCATCAAAAACCTAAATCCAAATACCATGAATTACAAAAAGTATTTTCTTATCAGCCTTATCGCAGCCCTGGGGTTAAGTGCCCTGGTGGGCATCTACATTTTCTTGTTTGGGGATGCTGAAGAGACTGAGATGCGTGTATTAACAACAACATTAGCAATTGGGGTATTCAGCCTGCTGGGACTGAGTTGTGCCACACTTCAAAACAGGGAAGGTTTGCGGTGGCTATCCCTCACAGGGGTCATCATTTCGATCATTGCTTTTATCATTACAGTGTATGGTATTTGGAGTGATTCGGAAATAAAGGATCTCTGGAAAGCGGCAGGTATTGCCACTACTCTGGCGGTCGGGCTGGCCCACGTTTCATTGCTGCTCCTTATCAGGATAAAATCTTCCAAAACAAAATATGTCCTGGCAGCAACTGTATTATTCATCATTATCGTTTCTGTGATGTTTATTAATGGTATCGTATGTGAATTCGAGCAGGATGAGTTCTACTTCCGTTTATTGGGCGTATTTGCGATCCTGGATGTGTTAGGCACAATAACCACACCTTTGCTGAATAAGTTGATGGAGAAGAAATAAACTTCAATTTCAACAACCATATAAAAAGGTTCACCATGACTCCAAAACAACTAATAAAAACCTGGGTCGACCTCTTCAACAAAGCCGATGCCGATGCCCTGGCAGAAATGTACCACGATGATGCCATTAACCATCAAGTGGCCAATGAACCTGTCGTCGGGAAAGAGGCGATCAGGGTAATGTTCAGAAAGGAGTTCGCAGTAACAGATATGGTCTGTATCATAGAAAACATCCTTGAAGATGGTGATTGGGGCATCCTCGAATGGAAAGGCCCCATGGGATTAAGAGGCTGCGGCTTCTTTCATGTGACCGATGATAAAATCAACCTACAGAGAGGATATTGGGATAAGTTGTCATTTCTCCGGCAGCATAAACTACCCATCCCGCAAGCATAAACACTAACGGTACACATTTCAACCCACCGCGATCCAGCATCCAGCATCCAGTATCCAGTATCCAGCATCCAGCATCCAGCATCCAGTATCTTTAAAAATCCTTACTTTTGCACCAAACACAACCCCATGGCAGCACAAAAACCATCCATCCCCAAAGGGACTCGCGATTTCTCCCCTATCGAAATGGTGAAAAGGAACTATATCTTCGATACTATTAAGGATGTTTTTTGCAATTACGGATACCAGCCTATCGAAACTCCTGCCATGGAAAACCTGTCCACCCTGACAGGCAAATACGGGGATGAAGGCGACCGCTTACTTTTTAAAATATTGAATTCCGGCAGCTACCTGGAAAAAGTGGATGATGCCACCCTGGAAAATAAGGACCAGGCAGGCCTCACCAGGCAGATAAGCGAAAAAGGACTGCGCTACGACCTTACCGTCCCATTCGCCCGCTACGTGGTACAACACAGGAACGATATCTCATTTCCTTTCAAGCGTTACCAGATACAGCCGGTATGGCGTGCAGACAGGCCCCAAAAAGGACGATATCGAGAATTTTTTCAATGTGATGTGGATGTGATCGGAAGCGATTCACTGCTCAACGAAGTAGAGCTGATACAGATCCTCGATGATGTCTTTACAAAGCTGGGGATCAAAGCCATTGTAAAACTAAATAACAGGAAGATCCTTGCAGGCATTGCGGAAGTGATCGGTGAATCCCATAATTTCGGGCACATCACCGTGGCCATGGACAAACTCGACAAGGTAGGCATTGACAAGGTCAATGAGGAAATGCTGGCCAAAGGCATTTCAAAAGAGGCCATCGACAAACTTCAGCCCATCCTCAGCATGGAAGGGAAACTAAAAGAGAAATTCCCATTGCTGATGGATATCCTGAAGGACTCGCCTACCGGACTAAAAGGTTGCGAAGAAACCAAGGCCGTGATGTGCCATCTTAAAGATCTTGGCATCAATACAAAATTTGAACTTGACCTCACCCTTGCACGCGGATTGGATTATTATACCGGTGCCATCATCGAAGTAAAGGCTGTCGATGTGGCCATGGGCAGCATATGCGGCGGCGGAAGGTATGACGACCTCACAGGTGTATTCGGACTGGAAGGCGTATCGGGAGTTGGCATCTCATTCGGTGCCGACAGGATCTACGATGTGCTCATGGAACTCAATGGATTCCCTGAAGCTTATCAGGCATCCTCAAAGGTCATGTTCGTAAACTTTGGAGATGAAGAGGTAAAATACTGCCTTCCTGTTATCGATAAACTCAGGAAAGCAAGCATCAATGCAGAACTTTATCCTGATGCAGCCAGGATGAAGAAACAACTGGGCTGGGCCAACAATAAAGGCATCCCCTTCATTGTTATGGCCGGTACTGAAGAAATAAAGAACAAGAAGTTCATGCTCAAGAATATGAATAAAGGCGAGCAGGAACAGTTAACAGAAGAAGAACTCATTAAAAAATTGAAATAAGCCGACTGGTTTCAGCATTATTTATAATTTTACCAACCGAAATTAAAATACGGGACATGCCAAACTGGAACCTGAAGTTCAAGATCAAGATCAACCGTACATCCCTTTTTTAGCTGATGGCAGGCGGCAGCCTGTTTTCTGCCTTAGGCGGATTATCATCCCATCATTTCTATCAGTTTAAACAAAATAGGAGATCATAAAAATGACATTAATAATAAAAGGTGCCGGGCTCACCATTGAAGACGTTGTAAACGTAGCCCGTAATAACGAAAAAGTAGAACTTCACCCCGAAGCTGTTGAGCGCATAATCAAATGCAGGACCATGCTCGAAAATAAGATCAAGGCCAATGAGATAATGTACGGCGTAAACACAGGTATTGGTGAGTTCTCAGAAGTAATCCTCGACGACGACCAGGTAAAGGATTTTCAGAAATACCTCATTTACAACCATGCTGCCGGTATCGGAGATCCCATGCCACTTGAATACG
Source organism: Bacteroidota bacterium (assembly GCA_030635045.1). GTDB lineage: Bacteria > Bacteroidota > Bacteroidia > Bacteroidales > B18-G4 > B18-G4. Next base: position 3,167 of record DAOVZP010000019.1, read on the forward strand.
TGCGTGGAGCTATGCTTGGCAGGATCAACGTGCATGCACACGGTAACTCCGGCTGTCGTCCGGAGATCACACAAACACTTGTCGACATGCTCAACAAAGGAGTTACACCATGGGTATGTCAGAAAGGATCTGTTGGTGCATCGGGCGACCTCGCCCCAATGTCGCAGATCGCCCTGCTGATGATGGGCGAAGGACAGGCATATTTTGAAGGTGAGATATATGAAGGAAAAGAAGCCCTTGAACGCGCCGGCATTCCCATTCCCGGACTAGAGGCCCGCGACGGGCTGGCCACCATCAACGGTTCAAATGTATTAACCGCCATGAGCGCTATCTTCCTGTATGATGCCAACAACTGGCTGAAGCAGGCTGAGATCGGTGCAGCCATGTCGCTGGAAGCACTCAAAGCCAACATGAAACCATACACAGCCAGATTACATGAAGTAAGAGGCTTCAAAGGTGCAATAAGAAGCGCCAATGCCATTAATAAAATGGTAGACGGTGGCGACCTGAAAGAAAACAGGATCGCATGTAAAGTTCAGGATGCCTATTCAATGCGATCGACACCACAGGTGATCGGAACTGCCCATGATGCACTTGCTTATGGCCGTACACAGGTGGAGATCGAACTTAATGGTGTGGGCGACAACCCAATATTTTTCCCGGAAGAAAATATGCAGCTATCGGGGGCTAATTTTCAGGGCTCTCCTGTTTCCCTACCCATGGACATGGCAGGTACCGCCATCACTATGATCAGCATTTTGTCGGAACGAAGGATGAACAGGCTTAACAATCCGGCTCTCAGCGTCGGCTTACCGGCATTCCTCACCAAAGGTGCAGGCATGTTCTCCGGGCTCATGCTCAGCCAGTATACTGCCGACATGCAGATAGTGGAACAAAGGATACTGTCAGCACCCGCTTCCATACAATCCATTCCGGCTGCCGCCGACCAGGAAGACTTTGTTTCCATGGGAATGAACACGGCCATTAAGAATTTTCAGATCCTCGACAATGCCTATGGCATCCTTGGCATCGAGATCATGGCCGCAGCCCAGGCCCTCGACTTCAGGGAATATAGTTTTGGTAAAGGGGTAACGAAAGCGAAGGAAGTGGTGAGAAGGCATGTGGAATTCCTCGATATCGACAGGCCATTGTACAACGACCACAACGCCATGAAGGATCTTGTGAAATCATGCGAGATCCTGAATGAAGTTGAAAAGGTGGTTGGCAGTTTGGAATAAAAAAACACGGACCTCACAGGTCTCGAACCTGTGAGGTCATCATTTTACATATGGAAGAACAACAAAATATACCGGAAAGCAAGCCCAAAAGGCCGCAACTGCTTACGATCCTCTGCATCCTGACCTTCATCGGCAGTGGCCTGGGCGTTTTTGGCTTCTTAATGGTTGCCGTGAATTATGAGAACACCATGGAGATCATGCGTAATGTATACGCAAACATGCCTGAGGCAGCCTTCCTGCTGAATGCCCCCAGGGATTTCTTCCTGATCTCATTTGTCTTATCTGCATCATCGGTGCTGGGTGCAATAATGATGTGGAACCTCCGGAAAATAGGATTTCACCTGTATACCTCCTCACAGCTGATCTACCTGGTAGTACCTTTCATCTATTTCGGGGGTGAGACCAATCCCATTATGAATATCATACTCACGGCATTATTTGTATATTTATACGCCAGAAACCTGCAATTTATGCGCTAGGCCTGATCTACAAATGACTGATACAGAAAAAAACTCAAAAACAGATAAACCCAAAAGGCCTTTATTCTTAGGATTCCTTTGTGTTATAGGTTTTACGTATACCAGTCTGTTTTCACTTTTGTTCTTGCTGGGAATGCTTTATTCAACAGGGATCAGTGGCATCCTGAATGAATATCTTCAGTTATATGATCTTTCCCGCCTGAACTTTTTCCTGTTTTCTATCGCAGGCTTTATTATCTTTTTCTCTGCTTTCATAGGGATCCTTCTCATGTGGAAAGTACAAAAACTTGGCTTTTACATCTATACCATTTCAGCCATTACATTTCTCATCCTGGAATTGGCTATTGCGGGTTTTTATCTTCCTGACATTCTTGTCCATGCCCTCTTGATCTTACTGTTTCTGATCGCATTTCCATTTGGCAAAAAAAGAAGAGCAAGGCTTACTGAGAAAAAGCTGATCAATCAGTAATTTGCGGAAGAACAGGAATGCTGTCTAATTCTGCGATCAGGCTGTCGCAATAGATGTGATAAATCTCAAAACAGGCTGAGTCAACAGGTTTTGCAGGTGGGGACTTCACTTTAAGCGGATCAAGGGCCTTGCCATTCCTGTAAAAACGAAAATCAAGATGAGGCCCGGTGGAAAGGCCTGTAGTGCCAACGTAGCCGATAACCTGCCCCTGCGTCACATGGACACCCTGCTTTATGCCCTTGCCATATCCGGAAAAATGACAATAAGCAGTTGAGTAAGTGCCGTTATGCTTTATCTTAACTGTATGGCCACCCTGTTTTGTATATGATGCGAATGTTACAACACCATCCCCGACAGCCAGCACGGGCGTACCGGTCGGAGCGGCATAATCAACCCCAAGGTGAGGCCTTCTGTATTTTAACACAGGATGCATACGGCTGTATGAAAACCCTGAGCTGATCCTGCGATAACGTAATGGGGCTTTCAGAAAAGTGCGGCGCATGCTCCCCCCCTCATCATCATAATAATCCCCGGTGCTGTCCTGCTCAAAGAAGCATGCATAATAGTCGTGCCCAATATGATTGAAATTTGCAGCAATCACCTTCCCAAGCCCGATATATTCATCCTCAACATACAGTTCTTCAAAGATCACCCTGAAGTTATCGCCCTTCTGTATTCCGAAGAAATCTATGGTCCAGGCATATATCTCCGACAATTCATTAGCTAGGTTAGGATCAGCACCATTATCAACCAGTGTATTCCATAAAGATGATGAAATGATGCCGGAAGAAAAAGTCAGCCTGCGCTCAAGCTCTTTCTCACCCTTATATATTATTAATGTATCCCGGAGGTCAAAGACAACATATTCTGTTGGGGATTGCTCATAGATAAAATAATATGTGTTTTGCAGGGAATCAAGTGACCTGATCACCGAATAAGGATACCCGGCCCTGATCTTCTTCACATCAAATACATCGCGCGGGCTTCGGGCGATCTGATCAATAAGGTTATAATCAATATCGTACCTCAGGAGGATATCTGCCAGGAATTCATTGCGCTTTACATTATCCCGGATCACCTCAAGGGAATCGACAATGATCCCATATTCAATACTGTACACGACCTCCTCTTCGGTCACATCCGCAAATTCATCATAATCGCCGGCAGGCATCAGCAGAAAAGTTGTTCCGATAACTAATACTGTAATGCTCACAAGCGCCAGCAACTCAACAATCCAGATGTTCTTCCCTTTTGATCTGTTCCTCATAATATCTGATAACGGCTATAAATCTTCTTTGTTTTACAGGCGCAAAAATAAGCAATAAAAACACTTAACGGAGTTGATAAATCATTGTAAATCCCGGGTGGCCGGATGCGGATACGCCAGGTATGATTAGCAGGTCGGGGTTCATTATGGTGCTTTTACAAATAAACTTACCGATAAAGAAACCCAGTGCGGAACCGAAGATCACATCTGAAGCCCAGTGCTTATCATCATATACACGTGAAACAGAAGCCAGGGAAGCAAGGGAGTACGACAGGATCGGAACCCATATCTTGTCCCTGTACTCCGTAGCAAATACTGTGGCAACAGCAAAGATCACCGACGAATGTGCACTGGGAAATGAAGTACTCGTATAACTTCCAAAAGGCCCTTCCCAAACACGTGGGTTGGGGGGATAATCTTCGTAAGGCCTGTGTCGCTGTGTTGCATACTTGATGGCATAGGTGAACACTGCCGTGATGGCCATTGCCTTAATGCCGGTGAGGCCTGCACGCGCAGCACGCCGGTTATCGGTTATCTCACCAACAGCCCAGAATCCTGCTGTCAATGGGATCATAATAACACCACTGCCCAGAGGTTCGAAGAAATATTTGCTGGCCTGGTCGAGCCCGTGTGTGCGGTTGCGCTGAAAAGCATCCCGGATCAAATCATCATGGATATAGGCTAATATTGTAACACCACCAACAGCAGCAAAGGTGCACCATTGCCTGCCCTTCCACCTTAAGGGTGATTTCGTTATCTCCCATGAATCAGTGAAGTACGACTTGATGTAAGCCTTATTCAATTTTACCTCTTGGGGCTGTGCCAGGGTATCTTTTTCCTGCGCAACGGACAGTAACGACATCCCGGCAAAAATCAGGATGAGGATATTTCTTAAAAATATCAAGTTTTGGTGGCTTTGCGTTCCAATTGTTTAGCCTGCTCCCAGTAAACATCCATCTCTGCCAGGCTCATATCATATAAAGCCTTACCATCCTCCCTGGCATGTTCTTCAAGGTACTGAAACCTGCGTTTGAACTTCACATTGGTTTTTTCCAATGCATCCTCCGGGTTGACCCCGATGAAGCGGGAATAGTTCACCAATGCAAACAGAAGGTCTCCGAATTCTTCTTCCAGCCTGCCATCTTCGCCCTTGTCAACCTCATCCTTTAGTTCATTCAACTCCTCAATGACCTTATCCCAGACCTGCCCTGCCGATTCCCAATCGAAGCCCACACCACTGGCTTTTTCCTGCATCCTGAAAGCCTTTACCAATGGAGGCAAAGATTTGGGCACACCACCGAGGACCGATTTCCTGCCCTCTTTCGTTATTTTGATCTTTTCCCAGTTATCCAGAACATCCCTGGCGTCGTTAACCTTTACATCCCCGTATATGTGGGGATGCCTTTCAACCAGTTTATTATTTATCGCTTCCAACACATCTCCGATGCCAAAAGCATTTTTTTCAGACCCTATTTTTGAATAAAAAACAATATGCAACATCAGGTCGCCCAGCTCTTTTTTGACGGCATCAAGGTCCTCTTCAATGATAGCATCAGACAATTCATAGGTTTCTTCAATGGTAAGGTATCTAAGGCTTTCAAGCGTTTGCTTTTTATCCCAGGGGCACTGTCCCCTGAGCTCATCCATGATCTCCAGCAAACGGCTGAATTCAAAAAGTTCCTTCTTCATAAAATCATAAGTTTCGGATACCAGCAAAGGTAAACATTATTATTCCACAATAATGAGCAGTGTATAGCTGTTTACAAAAGACAAAGCGCATATTTTCATTAGTTTTGCATGCCCTGCAATTTTTCAGGCATACCTGAATTGCTGAACAAATATTAAATGAACAGCCTGACGGAAAACGATAAAACTCACAGAGGGATGGCCGGCAACATCATGCAAATGGCTTTTTTGATTTGCCTGCTGCTCCTGTTACGTCCATCTGATGCTTTATCACAAAGCGGGCGGAGGCATGTCAATACCGGCTCCAATATAATGGTGGAGGCTAAGGCCGGATATGGCTTCCTCATCCCCCACAGGCTGGAAATGGAAATATTCAATTCCCATTTTTCTTCTTTTGAGATCAGCATTTCAAAGCAAACTTTTGGTGGCAGCCGTTGGGAGTACATGTATGCTTATCCTATTATCGGGCTGGCATACTGGTACTCAAACCTGGGCACTTCGCCCTACCTGGGTGATGCCCATGCCATCTATCCGTATATCAATTTCCCGATCACACCCCCAAAATCTGTTCGCCTGTATTTCAGGGCCGGCATTGGCCTGGGTTATCTGACCAAACGCTTCGACAGGCTCGATAACTATAAGAATACAGCCATAGGCTCACACCTGAATGCTGCAGTGAGCGCATCCCTGGAATTGCGCGCCAGGATCGTTAACAGGCTATATTTTACGGGGAGCATTGCTCTGACACATTTTTCCAATGGATCGATGAAAACACCAAACTATGGGATCAACATCCCTTCCATATATGCCGGTGTAGCCTATAAACTCAGCAAGGAAAATGCTTATACAAGCAGCAAGCTACTTCCGGAGTTGTACCCCTATGAATTTGACGGAAAGAAGTGGTTCCAGGTGCAATTTGGTGCAGGCCTGGGATATAAGAACACAGATGCAGAGGCCGGTGGCAGCTATATGGTATATGCCATGTATGCAAACGTTTTAAAGCAGGTTTCATTTAAAAGCCGCCTGGGTTTTGGCCTGGATGTAAGTTACGATGGCACCGACAGGATGATCGTGGAAACATCAAGCGGGGAGGAATTGGATAGCTTCATTCCTATTGTAAAAACGGGGGGAAACCTGGCCTGGGAACTTATGATCTCTCGTGTATCATTTGTATTGAATATTGGCGGTTACTTCAGTGGTCGATATAAAACCGAAGGCGGCATTTATGAGAAATTTGCCATACGGTATTATTTTAATCAAAGTATTTATACTTCTATAACCCTGAAGGCTCATTATGCCAGGGCTGATTACATCACCCTCGGGCTTGGGTATAACCTGAACATAAAATATTATTAATCCGGATTGATGAAAAAGACCATCTATATTGTATTGATCTTGCTTATGGCGGCATGCCAGAAGTCCAATCCCGGTGATTGCTTTAAAAATTCAGGCCCTGTTTCGGAGGAAACCAGGGAGGTATCTTCATTTGTTTACCTGCATATGAACAATAATGTAGATGTTTACCTGACATACGCCCCTGATTATTCCGTTACCGTCAGGGCAGGGAAAAATGTTATTCCGGGCATTAAAACTTCTGTCGCCGGAAAAACCCTTACCATATCAAATGAAAATACGTGTAACTGGGTAAGAAGCTACGAAAAGCCGATCGAGGTACATATCAGCACACCCAGGCTGGACAGCATAATATACCAGGCCTCGGGGAACCTGATATCCACTAACCAGTTCGTTGCCGATTCTATTATGCTGGATGTACTTGAAGGGGCAGGCAGTATCAATTTGTGGGTAAACATGGTACGATCAACGTATAACCTTCATTATGGCACGGTGGATCTGACGGTGAGAGGCAATTCCCATATCAGTTACCTTTACTCCGGAGGCTATGGCCCCGCCGACATGAGCGGGCTGACAACTGTCTTCACATTTATGACCAGCAACAGCACCAACAATTGCTATGTAAGGGCAAGCCTGCAACTGGATGTAAAGATCAATAATGTGGGGGACGTTTATTATTCCGGGAACCCGTCAAGCGTTAATCTGGAAAGAACCGGAACAGGCAAACTTTATAAACAATAATTCATCACTCGGCACTCGGCACTCTTAATACGCTTTCGCAAACACCACCCTGCGTTTTGAAGGTTTTCCGGTCAGTATACAACTCCCTTCTTCCTTATCATCTTCGATAGGTATCAGCCTGATGCTTGCCTTTGTTTTATCCTTGATCTTATTTTCAGTTTCAGCGGTACCATCCCAATGGGCATATACAAAGCCTCCCTTGTTTTCAATGAGGTCGGTAAACTCTTCCCATGTATCGGCCCTATGTGTATTTTCATCTCTGAAATTATGGGCTTTACGGTATAGGTTTTCCTGGATCTGCTCCAGC
>DAOVZP010000371.1 GCA_030635045.1 Bacteroidota bacterium
CAGGATATCATACTCACCTTCGATAAAATCAAGCATGCGCCTTTCCAACTCACGTCCGTCCATCTGCCCATGGACAACGGCAATTCTCACATCCGGCACAAATCGCTTCAGCATATTCTCTATATCCAGGATATTTTGTACCCTGTTATGCACAAAGAAAACCTGACCTCCCCGGGAAACTTCATAAAGAATTGCATCTCTTATTATGTCCTCATTGAATGCGCGTAATTCCGTTTGAACCGGATACCTGTTGGCCGGAGGAGTATTGATAATGGACAGGTCGCGGGCCCCCATCATGCTGAATTGCAAAGTGCGTGGAATAGGTGTTGCTGTTAGTGTCAGGGAATCGACATTTACGCTCATCTGCTTCAGGCGTTCCTTGGCAGTGACTCCAAATTTCTGTTCTTCATCGATGATCAGCAATCCAAGATCTTTGAATTTCAAGTCTTTGCTGATCAGCCTGTGGGTGCCGATCAGGATATCAATATCACCTGCTGCCAGCTTCTTGATGGTTTCTTTCTGTTTGGCAGCAGACTTAAAGCGATTGATATAATCTACCGTGCAGGGGAATTCCTTCAACCTTTCACTGAAAGTCTTGAAGTGCTGCAGCGCCAGGATAGTGGTCGGCACCAGGAGCGCAACCTGCTTACTTTCAGCAACAGCTTTGAATGCCGCCCTGATGGCAATCTCAGTCTTGCCGAAGCCAACATCCCCACAGATCAGCCGATCCATGGGATTCCCGGCTTCCATATCTTTCTTGACATCAAATGTGGCCTTCAGCTGGTCAGGCGTATCCTCATAAAAAAAGGACGCCTCCAGCTCAGTCTGCAGGTATGTATCAGGGGAAAATGAAAAGCCTTCTGTACCCTTCCGCTTTGCATAAAGCCTGATCAGGTCTTTCGCAATATCCTTGACCTTTTGTTTGGTTTTGGACTTAAGCTTATTCCATGCATTCGATCCCAGCTTATTCAAGGATGGTGCTACCCCTTCTTTTCCTGTGTATTTGGCAATCCGGTGCAGGGAATGTATGCTGATATACAGGAGGTCATTGTTTTTGTATACCAGCCTGATAGCCTCTTGCTCCCTGCCATGGTTCATGATCTTTTCGAGCCCGTCGAAGCGGCCCACGCCATGATCAATGTGGGTTACAAAATCCCCCTGTTTCAGATCGTGCAGGTCACGAATGCTGAGGGATTCTTTCTTTCCGAAGCTCCCCCGCAGCCTGAAGCGGTAATAACGTTCAAATATCTGGTGATCAGTGAAACATACCAGCTTAGCCTTATGGTCAATAAAGCCTTCATGCAGCGAGATGTTCATGATATCAAAGACGGGCTTTTCAGCTTTTTTCTCTCTGAACGGCATATCCTCAAAGATGGCATGCAACCTTTCCAACTGTTTCGGGTTAGCGGACAGGATCAGGTTTTTATAAGCATTCCGGGTATTTTCATCAAGGCTGGAGGCCAGGAGGTTAAAGTTTTTATTGAATGAGGGCTGTGGTGAAATATCAGCCTCAAGGCAAAGCGGGTCTGCTGTCCGGGGAGTATTCGAAAATTCGATCAGGGAAAAATCACCCAGGCCTGACAGCCATTCATCTCCATCCTGAAACAAGGCTTTAATATCCTTCTCAGGCATTTCATCTTCCCGGCCTGCACCTGATGATGAAGCTTTACTGTATTCCACCGTTATCCTGTCCCTTGCAAAAGCAATATCTTCGACCCATATCACCGCATCGGAAGGTAAAAGTGATTGCAGGTTTTCCCTCTTATGATCTATGCGCCGGTCGTTCAGGTCGGGGATAATGCTGATCCTTGAAAGCTTATCGACCGACAGCTGGCTTTCCGGATCGAAAGACCTGAGAGAAGCAATATCATCACCCAAAAATTCAATCCTGTAGGGAAAATCATTAGAATAGGAAAATACATCCAGAATTCCACCACGGACCGCATATTGGCCGGGGCCAATAACAAAATCCTCCCTTTCAAAATGCTGATCATCCAGAAAATCGATCAGCTCATCCATGTCGAGTGTATCATTCAGCTTTATCCGGAATGTGCTCTTTGACAGGAAAGAGCGTGTCACAAGCTTTTCAGCCAGTGCTTCCGGGTATGTAACTATGATCTTTGTTGAAACCGCTGATGACAATTTCCCGACAGCCTGAGCCCTTTCCAGGGCGTTGGCGCTGTCCGTCCGGTCCATAGAATGGGATTTCTTATAAGAGCTTGGAAAGAACAACACCTTCTTTCGCTGAAAGCTGGCACCTTTTTCATCCAATAAGCTTTCAAGGTCATTGAAAAAATATGCCGCCTGCTCCTTTTCATTCAGTATGAACAGGTGTGTTCCCTGAAGCTTGCTTATCACAGCTGCCGATATCACTGAGACGGCAGAGCCGGTCATCCCTTTCAGCCATAGGTCACGGCCATCCCCGGCCTCCAGGTGGTCAAGGATATCACCAACATATGCCTGTTCTGCATACAGTTCAAGAAATTCAACAACTTTCATAACAATAATATTCCGGATAGGATACGTTATTCTATTAAGAAGCAGTGCGCGGGCAAAGATAGGGATTTGTGGTATATTTGCGTTGGGCGTTAGGCGGTGGGCATTAGGCGGTGGGCGCTGGGCCTTTCGACTTCGCTCAGTACAGGCTGATGGGCGATTGGCAGCATTGGGTTTGGCCCCATAGGGGCCTGACGTAGATAGATATGAGGAATCCAACGAAATTTAGCGCCCTGTAGGGGTGAAACAA
>DAOVZP010000264.1 GCA_030635045.1 Bacteroidota bacterium
ATGAGGTAACGGTTTCCTATAATGAAAACGGGAAGTGGGTCTATGCAGATAAAGTTCAGATTGTCATCCTGGAAGACCGCTATAATGCCGTGAAGATCGACCGTGTAAGCGGTGGGCTTATCGTTGAAGGACTGCCATTCATCCCCTTCGGGTTTTATAATTACTCTCCTGTACAGCCCGGCCTGGCAGAGGAGGAGGTGGTGAAGGGCTTCAACATGATGTCGCCTTATCAGACCATCGAAGGCAAAACGCTTAAGAAGCGCAAAGAATACATGGATCGCTGTGCAGCGGTTGGCATGAAAGTAAATTATAATGTGCTGAGCCTTGCCGGTGGCGGAGGCGTGGCAGGCAAGAAATACAGCAAGCTGAGCCATCGTAAAAGGCTTAAGCTTCTGAAGAAAGAGATTGAGGCTTTTCGCGATCATCCCGCACTTTTATCCTGGTATATCAGTGATGAGCCAGTTGGGCAGGGTGTCCCGCCGGATTCATTGACGGAGGCATATGGCCTGATAAAGGAAATGGATCCTTATCATCCGGTAACAGTAGTGTTTATGAGTCCATGGATGGCAAATAGTTACAGCCACGTGATGGATATCGTGATGACAGATCCTTACCCCATCCCTCATGGAAAAGTGGACGAGGTGGGTGCCACTGCTGCCATGCTGAATGCCGAATTTTTCCTCGACAAGCCGGTGTGGATAGTCCCCCAGGCCTTTGGTGGCAATGAATGGTGGGAGCGTGAGCCAACGCCTCAGGAACTCCGCGTGATGACTTACCTCGGCATCGTGAACCACGCCATGGGCATACAGTATTTTATCCGGCACGGACTGAACTCCTTTCCGAAATCAACGGTTGCATGGAACGAATGTGGTGCCATCGCACTGGAAATTGCAGAACTGACACCATACATGTTCTCTGCCGAGCATGTACCTGAAATCATTTCTCCGGATATCGACATACAGTTGAAGGGATTTCATATGGCAGGAGCTTTTGTGGTTATTGCCGTGAATACTGCCAATAAACCCATGGAATTCAGCTTTACAATTGACGGCTTTGGATATTCGGGCAGTGCCGCTGTTATGTTTGAAGACAGAAAGGTCGGTGTTAATAAGGGCATGATCGGGGATATTATTGACGCATACGGGACAAGGGTGTACCGGATCAGGTACAAGATGCCCAAAAGCAAGGGACCACGGCTTCAAACCAAAAACCTGATCAGGGACCCGAGCTTTGAAAATATTACCGGCCTGGGAATACCGGCCTCCTGTTATGCAAAGCCACAGGACGACAAAGGGGCAACTTATTTTATCGATTCCAGGATCTCAGCCCGGGGGGCACATTCACTGCGAATGACCACACCTACAGATGGCGAGGGCATGTCGTTATCTTTCTATCGCCTGCGTATTGAACCCGGCCGGAGCTATACTATGAGCGTTCAGGCTAAGGCTGTTCCTTTGAAGTACAGAGACCCGGCAAAAAAGAATTTCTTCCGTAAACTGTGTGGCTGCGGGCCTGATGCAGAGGATCTTCCTTTGTTCACAATGTCGGTAGAAGGTTGTGAGGAATCATTTATCCCGGATGGGGAATGGAAAGAGTATTCATTTTCATGTGTGCCGGAACCGGAATCCGGTACCAGCCGGATATCTCCCGTCCTCACACTGGATGGCAAAGGCACGGCATGGTTCGACCTGATACAACTATATCCTGATATGGGCATGAACTCCTTCGTGAACCGGAATAACAATGAGGTTTCTATCGGCTTGAATACGGTACATGAGGATGCAAAGATCTTCTACACACTCGATAGCACTGAACCAACACCGGAATCAGAGCTGTTCAGCGGGATATTTAAAATTAATACATCCTCGACCGTTAAAGCCATTGCATATGAGGATGACCTGCGGGTAGGCTCTATCGAAAGATATTTCGATGTGAACCTTGCCACCGGACGTTATGTCGAATACAAGCACAAATATTCTTCTAAATATGATGCCGGGTATAAAGATGGACTGGTAGATTGCATCCTTGCCACCAATGACTTCAAAGATGGGAAATGGCAGGGTTTTCAGGGTGACGATCTGGATGTGGTGATCAACCTGAAGAGCATCAAAAGCGTAAAGGAAATTAAACTTCGGTTTCTGAAGGAACATGCTTCATGGATCTTTCTTCCTGAAGAAATAAAGATACTCTGGTCGGCTGACGGCAATGAATATTTTGAGTTCAAGGGGGAGAAGTCGCTGTCTTCTGTAGATAATATAAATATTTACACTTACACAAACAGTAAAGGTGCCGGTGCGAGGTATATCCGCATTGTAGCGAGAAACATTGGAAGCTGTCCCGAAGGCCATCCCGGCTCCGGGAGCAAGGCATGGCTGTTCACCGACGAAATAATCATACGATGAAAAAAATACTTTACTTCATTTTTGCTGCCTTCACAGGCATATTGCTTATGAGCAATACCCTCCTGGCAGAACATTATGAACTGCTTTCACCTGACGGGAAGATCCGGGTGGAAATTAATACAGGCGACAAGCTTGAATATGCCGTTTTTTATGATGATATGCAGATCATTGTGCCTTCGGAAATTTCTATGCATACCGAGAAACATGGCGTCTTCGGGATCAAGCCACGTGTTAAATCCGTCAATAGGAGGTCGGTAGATCAGATCCAGATTCCTGTTGTGAAACAGAAGTCGGCAGAGGTCAGGGAGCAATTCAATGAGATGAAGATATTGTTCAAGGGGAACTATTCACTTTGTTTCAGGGCATATAATGAGGGTGTGGCCTATCGCTGGGAGAGTTTCATTAAGGATGAGCTGATCATCGTTTCAGAGGAGGCAAATTTCAGTTTTGCAAAGAACTATATCAGCTGGTTTCCCGAGGAGGAAAGCATGTTCAGCCACCAGGAAAGGGAGTATCTGCAGGTCCCCCTGGAGGAGATCACTTATGACCGGTTTTCTTCGACACCCATGCTGGTAGATATTGCCGATGGCCCGAAAGTGCTTATCACTGAAGCAGACCTGCAGGACTACCCCGGTATGTATATTAAGGGTGATACAAAAGAATTTAACCTGAAGGGGAAATTTCCAAGGGTGGTCGTGGAAGAAGAACAAAGAAACGACCGTGATGTAGCACCGCTAAAGCGTGCCGATTACATCGCCCTGGTCGACGGCAGCCGCAGCTTCCCCTGGCGTGTGATCGCCATTGCCCCGGAAGATGGTGGCCTGATCACCAACCAGATGATCTTCCTGCTGTCAGAACCCTGTAAGATAGAAGATCCTTCATGGATCAGACCCGGAAAAGTGGCCTGGGACTGGTGGAATTATAACAATATCTATAATGTAGATTTTAAGGCAGGCATTAACACAGAAACATATAAATATTACATTGACTTTGCATCAGCAAATGCTATAGAATACATCATCCTGGATGAAGGATGGTATGAACTTGGTGACCTCACTGCCATCAACCCTGATATTGACATGCAGGAGTTGCTGGATTACGGTAAAGAGAAGAATGTAGGACTGATACTCTGGGTAGTTTGGAAAACCCTTGATGTTCAGCTGGAAGAGGTAATGCCTGTTTTTGAGGATTGGGGCATTGCAGGGCTCAAGGTCGATTTTATGCAGCGCGACGACCAGTGGATGGTAAATTATTACTGGCGGATTGCAGAGGAAGCAGCAAAAAGAAAGTTCCTTGTCGATTTCCATGGAAGCTATA
>DAOVZP010000189.1 GCA_030635045.1 Bacteroidota bacterium
AAATTAAGATCCAGGTTTATCCCGATGGACACCAGCGGGAACTGGCTATTGGATACCATGTGGGGTGCATCCGCTGGTTTCAGCGTACGTATGATTTGGCAAAAATGAATGGTTTAAACGATGCATTTCCCAAATCATACCTTGAAACCATTGAAAAAATGTGCGAAATACCCATGAAACTGGGAATGCCTGATGGCACCAATGCCCAGTTTGGCGATTCCTGGGCAGGAACTCCAGGACAATATAATGAACACTTTCTGTCATGGGCAGAAATGTTTAACCGCGATGATTTTCTATACATGGCTACCAATGGCCAAAAAGGGTTAAAACCAAAATCAACTGCTTTTGCATTGAAAGAGAGTGGCTTGTATTCCATGCGCAGTGATTGGGAAAATGATGCCATTTGTTTGGTTTTAAAATGTGGGCCCGATGGTGGTTATCATTGCCAGCCTGACAATGGAACATTCGAGTTATTCGCCGGAGGCAGAAATTTAATGCCCGATGCAGGCAGTTATATTTACCATGGCGATCCCGAAAACCGTGCATGGTTCAGACAGACAAAAGTACACCAGACATTAACCTTGAATGGTGAAAACACCAAATACGCTCCCAACCTGTTACTTTGGAAGCCCGGAAAGGAATTGGATATTCTGGTTGTTGAAAATGCCGGAAACAATAATTTTACGCATCGGAGATCCCTTTTTTTTATTAAAAAAAGATATTTTGTTCTTGTTGATGAGGCCTTTGGAAGTGCCTCTGGTGATGTTGACCTTCATTTTCAATTGGCGCCGGGAGATGCAATTTTTGATGATGAAAACTTGTCGGTTCATTCTGATTATAAAGATGGATGGAATGTAACCGTTCTAACCGAAAAACAAAAAGGAATAAAACTCGAAGAAGAGGAAGGGCAGGTTTCGTTTGTTTATACCAAAAAAGAGCCTCGTCCGGCTTTTCGTTACCGCATTAAAAAAGAATCAGAAAACAGAGGAATTCGCTTTGTAACCCTCGTGGTTCCATTCGAAAATGAAAAGCCAAACCTGAAGATCAAAGTTGTTGGTGACCCTCAACCAGGTTCATCCAATCTTCAACTTGAAATTCAGGAAAACGGGGAAACAAAATATATCGGATATTCCTGCTTTGCACAGTAGTTTTCCCGTACTGCATCTGCGAACCCCGTACGGGTTTGCAGGTATATAAGCGTTTAGATCGCACATATTTAATGGAAGGAAACATCTCTATGATCAACAAATTCTTACCCCCGCTTTTACTTTGCTTTGCTTTGTCAGCCATGATTTCATGCCAGAATGAAATTATTTCGGATGGGCCTGAAGTTGAGATTTGGCACGGGTTGCACCAAAAAGTGGGCCATCTGGGAAACGCCCAGGACGATTTCAATGTGATGGGAAAAGTTTCGCCAGCAGATTCCATCGCCTCCCTCACCTACCGGTTAAATAAAGGCCCTTTCATTCGACTTAATTTTGGTGAAGGCACACCGGGATATCGCAGGCTTGCAGAACTCGGACATTTTAATGCTGATATTCCAATTGCTGAATTGCAGCCCGGTACAAACAGAGTAGAGATTATTGCCACGGATAGACAAGGACGGCAAACGAAACAAAAAGTGATAGTTGACCTTCAATCCGGTTCATATCCATTACCTGTTTATATTGATTGGACCAAAATCACCGATCCTCAGGATGTAGGTCAGTATGTCGATGGCCATTGGGAACTGGAATCTAATGGCTTACGTACCAAACACATGGGGTATGATCGCATATTTCTGATTGGTGAAAAAAATTGGCAAGACTACGAAATTACTGTGTCAGTAGTAATAAACCAGGTAAGTGAAACTACAAGTCATCTAAGTGGTGGCAATGGATTAGGAATCCTTTTTCGTTTTACCGGGCATATGGATGGGGGGTATCGGAATTTTCCCAAAATGCAACCCAAGTGGGGTTATCAGCCCTTTGGAGCAATTGCGTGGTTACGATGGGATCCGGGTAAATCTGAAAACCCATCTTTTGCACAGTTTTATCGGGGCGATAATGACAAGCGAATTAATTATGGTCAATTCCCTGTTGAGGTTGCTTCAACATATTGGATGAAAGCAAGATGCCAAACTTTACAGGATCAGAGTGAAGGAGATGGTGTGTCGTGTTACAGTTTTAAAATATGGAGGGAGGGAGAAACAGAACCTGCTCAGTGGGATTGGCAGGAAACGCAAGTCAGCAAACATGCCAACCGCAATGGCGGTGTTGCGTTGCTTGCTCATCATGTGGATGTTACTTTTGGAAATATTTCAATCAAATTTTAGTACTCTATCAACTCCATAAAGGAAAATGTTATGTATTTGATATCTGATAAAAGAACTGTCCCAAGGAGCATCACTCTTGTATGGGTGTTGTTCAACCTGGCATCATCTCTCTGCTTTTCTCAGGAGTTATCACAACCCATTCACCAGGTTATTGAGGAACTGGATGTCAAAGTGCACATGCGGGATGGGATCAGACTATCAACCAACATATACCGACCTGATACTACAGGCAAGTTTCCTGTTTTGCTTATGCGGAGTCCGTATGGTAACGGAGGGGAAGGCGACAAGGAGGGGCATTTTTATGCCAGGCGCGGATATGTGGTCCTTATCCAGGACACCCGTGGACGGTATGAATCGGAGGGTGTTTTTGATGCTATGCAGGCAGAGGCACTGGATGGATATGATACCCAGCAATGGATAGGGAAGCAGGCCTGGTGTAATGGGAAAATCGGAACTTTTGGCGGCTCATATCTTGGTTTTACCCAATGGATGCCGGCACCGCTTGGAAGCCCTTATTTAAAAACCATGTTCCCAACGAAAACTTTCTCGGATTTTTATAAAGATGCATATCTGGGAGGAGCTTTCCGACTCTTAAGGTGGAGTCCTTGGAGCTATGCCATGTCACGTCCTTATAATGTCGACGACTCCTTTATGCAGAACATCACAGATAGTGCATACAGAATGATCCCTTTTATCGAACAGGATATATTATTGGGATGGAGAATACCCTTCCTAAGGGATTGGCTGGCCCACCCGCAAAAGGATCCCTACTGGGAAAGGTCAAGTGTGGGAGATGATTATACTAAGATCAAAACTTCGATTTACAATTTGGGCGGATGGTTTGATAGCTTTCAGCAGGGTACCCTCGACAACTTTATGAGAATGACGTCACCGGACATCGATCCGGAGATCAGGGCTAGACAAAAACTGATCATGGGGCCGTGGGTACACGCTTCGGAATCACGTAAGGCTGGAGATGTGGATTTTGGAGAGGATGCAGCACTTAATACCAGTGAACTTAAATTGCGTTGGTTCGACAGCCAGTTAAAAGGAATCGATAATGGAATTATGCAGGAACCGCCTGTCAGGATATTTGTGATGGGCGAAAATGTCTGGAGGGATGAAAACGAATGGCCATTGGCCCGGACAGATTATCAGGAGTATTTCTTCCATAGCCAGGGAAATGCCAATACGCTTGGGGGTGATGGCACTCTTAATACAAATGCCCCAAAAAATGAGATCCCGGATACCTTTGTTTACGATCCTGAAAACCCGGTTATTACTCCAGGGAGAGATGAACCCATCGATCAGCGGGAAGTTGAAGCAAGGAAAGATGTATTGGTCTATTCTACCGGGCTATTGAAGGAAAACCTTGAAGTTACCGGTCCGGTAAAAGTTGTATTGTATGCCTCAAGCTCGGCAATCAATACGGACTTCACAGCCAAATTGGTTGATGTTTACCCCGACGGAAGAGCCATCCGGTTGTGTGAAGGGATCATACGGGCTAGCTTCCGTAATCCCGAAGCACCTCCTTCAGCTGTCCGGCCAAACAAAATTTACAAATACCATATAAGTCTCTGGTCTACCAGCAACCTGTTTAAAGCAGGGCATCAACTGCGTGTGGAGATTTCCAGCAGCAATTTCCCAAGGTTCGACAGGAATTTGAATACAGGTATATTCCCTGCACTTGATTCAACTTTTGTGAAGGCAACGCAAACAATATATCATAGCAAAGAATATCCATCGTGTATTATTTTGCCGGTAATAGAATGAGATAATTACAAACAATTAAAAGAGATATACAATGATTAAGATACTCATGCTTGCCATCTGCATAACAGCTGCTCTGTCATGTCAGAAAAAGTCTGAAGCTATTCCGGAAGGTGCTTTCTTTAGTGAGAACTTCGACAATGCGGATCTTACGGAGCGTGGCTGGTACGACGAGACCGGTATCCGGATCGTGGGTGATGGTCAGGCAGGGAGAGGCTGTATCGAGTATGAGTGGGACAGTGAATTGACGAGCTGCGGTTCAGCAAGCATCCGTCACCTGTTTGAACCTACCGATGAGGTTTATTATCGCTTTTACCTCAAGCTTTCACAAGGCTGGGGCTGGACAGGTAGAAACTACCATCCGCATCTCACCCACTTCCTCACTACCGAGAATTCAGAGTACCACGGACCGGCGGCAAGTCACCTCACCCTTTACATTGAGCCGGTGAATGGCAAACTGCGTCTTGCCGCCACCGATATCCAAAATAAGGACATGCCCCATGGATTAACACAGGGTGAATTGAGAGGCGGTTACAACGGAAAGTTATACAATAGCAAGGAAGTGCTTTTCAACGATGACAGTTGGCACTG
>DAOVZP010000255.1 GCA_030635045.1 Bacteroidota bacterium
ATATAGTTTAGGGCCATTGCCCTTGCTTCGCTGTCGGTCTCAACGTAGTCGTCAAATCCTGGTTGCGCAATGCTTGTGATGTTGGTCATACACCTTTCGATGATGTCAGGCATTTGCAGAAACCCGATCTTTTTCTCTAGAAAAGCCCGGACAGCTATCTCATTTGCTGCATTCATGGCACATGGGATGTTTCCACCTGCCTTCATGGCTTCAAAAGCGAGTGCAAGATTACGAAATTTTTTTGTATCCGGTGCCTCAAAACTGAGTGTGGGATAATCAGTAATGCTGAAACGCTTGTAATCAGACGGCAGGCGGTCGGGAAATGATAATGCATAAAGAATTGGCAGCCTCATATCCGGATGGCCCAGTTGTGCTTTTACCGAGCCATCATGGAATTGTACCATGGAGTGGATCACAGACTGCGGGTGTATGACCACCTCGATCTGTTCAGGCTCGAGGCCAAAGAGCCATTTGGCTTCTATTACCTCCAGGCCTTTGTTCATCATGCTGGCTGAGTCGATGCTGATCTTGTCACCCATATCCCAGTTAGGATGTTTAAGGGCTTCTTCCGGACTGACATTTGCCAGGGCATGGATATTTTTTTCCCTGAATGGCCCACCCGAGGCCGTAAGAAATATTTTTTCAACGGCATCTGAAGATTCTCCCGCTAAGCATTGATAGATGGCAGAATGCTCGGAATCGACAGGAATGATAAAACTGTGATTTTCTCCGGCGAGCCGGTTTACGAGTTCTCCTCCTGCCACTATTGATTCTTTGTTTGCCAGGGCGATGGCCTTGCCTGCTTTCAGAGCATTGACGGTTGGTTCAAATCCGGCAAAGCCAACGATGGCGTTCAATACCATATCGATCTCTCCGTATCCGACAATCTGAGCTACAGATTCCCGGCCGGAAAAAACCTTTATATCGAGATCTGACAGGGCACCCGAGACATCTTTATAATGAGCTTCATTGGCAATGACTACCATGTTGGGAAGGAATTCCCTGGCCTGCCGGATAAGTTCTTTTGTATTATTGCCGGCTGTGAGGGCTTCAATGGCAAATTGATCCGGATGGCTGCGCAGGATGTCGAGTGCCTGCATTCCAATGGAGCCGGTTGAACCAAGTATTGCAATCCGCTTCTTACTCATTTTTATGTTGCTAGAAGGTCATATACTCCTCCGGGTCGACGGGGGTGCCGTTATGCCAGAGTTCAAAATGGAGGTGAGGCCCGGAGGTGAGCTCGCCGGAATCACCGCTAACAGCAATAGGCTCACCTGCTTTGACAAAACTGCCTGTGCTTTTTAATAGCATTGAATTATGCTTGTACAGGGAAATAAAATTTCCACTGTGCTGGATAGCAATTGTATGGCCGGTTTCACTTGTCCAGTCGGAAAAAATTATAGTACCATCCTGCACCGATTTTATCATTGACTCAGTACTGGCAGCGATATCGACACCATAATGTTTTTCGGCAAGGTTGAATTTGTTGATGATGATGCCTTCCACCGGTATAAAAAATACAATATCACTTATTTGCAGGGCCCCGTCGTAGAGGTCTTCAGATTCGTAAAAAAACAAGTTATATTTTGTCCGGGCATCGTATTCCGCCCTGAGCATCGAATCCTCCGGGGAAGATTCGATGGTGATGCTGTCATAATCAATGCCGGCATCCCTCACAGGTACAATAGAATCAACAATTTCCCTGCCCTCAATGATATTTCTGATATTTCGCAGGTAGAGATCCCTGGCACGGAGAGAACGTTCCAGGGAATCTGCCCGTTGCTCAAGCCTGTATAGTTTACCGGGTATGTTCACATCGAGATAACCGGGAATGTACTCACGGATGGGTGTGAACGCAATTATGAAAATGGTAAGTGTGATGAGGATGATCGACACAGTTACGGTGAGCAGAAAAACGTTAAGGCGGGAAAGACGGAACGACAGCCGTTCTTCATAGGTTTCATTGTTCATGATAACCAGGCGGTACTTGTCGCGCAGTTTGCTATACCATTTCCGGTCACTTTTATTTTTCCTGGCCATCAGTTATTTTATTTGCTGCTTTGCAAATATCGGAAAAATCCCTGCATCTGGATACCCGGCATTATTTTTAATGGAATGACACCTGATCCCGGCATATCAGGTGCCCTATATTTGCCGCGTCAAATCTGATTAACTCATTTCTTTAGCTATATTTGCAGCTATCTGATAATATTTATTAAAAAAAACAGTTAAACAGTTATTATTTCCGAATATCTTGAATAAGGTTATAGCATATCGTTTATTGGGAAGGACCCTGATTTGGGGCTTGTTGTTGGTAATGGTATCATGTTCTACCAAGAAGAACACTTTTACCAGGAGGATGTACCATAACCTTACTTCTCATTACAATGTTTACTGGAATGGCAAAGAAGCATTGATCGAGGCGGAAAAAGAACTGAAGACCACAATCGATGATAATTACAATATGATCCTGCCAATGTACAATTATGGCACGGATGCGGATGCAAAAACAGTAACACCTCTGCTTGACAGGGCCATTGAAAAGGGTTCCAAAACAATCCTTAAACATTCTATGCGCTTTGGAGGGAAAGAATACATTAAGTGGATTGATGACGCCTATCTGTTGATCGGAAAAGCATACTTTTATAAGCGTGATTATTACAGTGCCAGGCGTTCGTTTAGCTTCATCATGCGCGAATATGAAGATAATCCGATCAAATACAACGCCATGCTATGGCTTGCCAGGACGTATATTGAAATGGAGCAGTTTGAAAAGTCAGAGCCCGTGCTAAACCTTATAGAGACTGATATGAATGAGGGGGAGAGTAAGATCCCGACCTCGGTTTATCACAACTTCCCCCTGGTCCAGGCCGATCACTTTATAAAGCAGGAAAAATATTCTTATGCCATCGACTATCTCTATGATGGTATTGCCGTAGCAGGAAAAAAAGACCTTAAGACCCGTGCAAAATTCATCCTGGCACAGATCTACCATTTGGAAGGTGACCTTGACGAGGCGTCACAGCTTTATGCCGAGGTGATCAGGCGTAATCCGGAATACGATATGGCTTTTCAGGCAAAGATCAATATGGCCCGGGCTTATGAAGCTGACAATGGCGACAGCAGGACCATCATCAAGTACCTTGACAGGATGCTGCGTGATGATAAGAATAAAGATTACCTCGATCAAATATATTATGCCCTGGCAGAAGTAGCTTTTAAGGACAAAGAAGACAGCCTGGGTGTTGAGTACCTCCGGTTATCTGTTGCAAGGAGCGTTGCAAACGATTATCAGAAGTCTACCTCGGCATTGGAACTGGCTGATATTTATTTTGCAGTGCCGGAATATGAATTGTCACAGGCATATTATGATACGGCGGTAACGTTCTTACCTCAGGATTATCCCAATTATGAAGAGATCAGGAACAAGGCAGCAAAGCTGTCAGAACTGGTAGCAAACCTTAAGGTGATCCAGTTTGAAGACAGCCTGCAGATGCTTGCTTTTATGCCGGAGCCGGAGCGCATGGCAATTATTGACGAGATCATCATGAACCTGATAGAAGAAGAGCAGAGACAGATCGAGGCAGAACAATTGGAACAGAGCCTGGCTTCATTTGACCAGGGGCAGAGTGGTTTTAATACGGGCCAGCCAATAGGAGGTGAGAAATAGTATAAATATAAAACGCATACATTAAGCATCGGATACGCAGGGTTGAGCCGTAGATGGGGTAGCAGAAAGCTTGAGGATCTGTGGCGACTTCAGGAGAA
>DAOVZP010000164.1 GCA_030635045.1 Bacteroidota bacterium
GCTATAAAGAGATCAGTCATAACCTCTTATGGGTTCCCTGCCAGAAACTGCTGAGAACCGTAGTCCCCATCCATGTCACCAGCAGGGTCAATGCCCTGGCAGTTCAGCGGCTATTTGATAAGACCGGGCTGATCAGACATGAGCTTGCACATCTTAAGATGGACTGGGAAGAATGTTGTTTCCGCTTATTATCAAGGCAGTTCGGGGCAAAGATCAATACGGCTTCTTTTGAAATGCTGGCAAAAACGCTGCCAGTGAAAACACTGATGAAATATCACGGGGACCTCTTCCAGCTTGAGGCCCTGTTATTCGGACAATCAGGCTTGCTAAACAGAAGCCTGTACGGAAAATTTCCCAGGCGCCTGAAAAAAGAGCATGGATACCTGGCGGCGAAACACCGGCTGTCACCTATGCCGGGATATCTATGGAAATTCATGCGCCTTCGCCCCATTGCCTTCCCCAGCCTGAGGATCTCACAGCTTGCCGCATTATATCATAAAAACCAAAGTGTATTCCAGGAGATCATTGAAATGGAAACAATTAATTCGCTGTACAGCTTTTTCGACCTGACAGCATCTGAATACTGGGACACTCATTACATTCTCGACAGGAAAAGCAAAAGATGTCAGAAGAAATTTGGCAGGCAAAGCATCCAGCTCCTGCTTATAAACGCCATCATCCCATTGATCCATTTGTACGGGCAGGAGATGAACAAACCGGCACTATGCGACAGGGCATTAACATTTATGGAAATCCTCCCCCCGGAAAACAATGCCATTATCAGAAAATGGAATTCGATAGGTGTCAGGGCAGAAAACAGCCTGGAAAGCCAGGGGCTTTTGCAGTTGAAGAATACTGCTTGTGATAATAAACTTTGCCTCGAATGCAGCATCGGCCATCAGCTTCTCAAACAGCAGTATTAACAGGCTTGATGAAATAATTTCTATCTTTGTGCTTAGAATAAATCTAAAACAGATTGGAACTATCCGGCAAAAGAAAGATCCTCACAGCCATATTTATTCTTTGTGGCATCATGGTGCTTGGCGTAACAGGATATATGCTGATCGAAGGCGATAATTTCCTGAATTCGCTATACATGACCATCATCACTATTTCCACGGTTGGTTTTGGCGAAATACACAGGCTCAGCAGTCCCGGCAAGGTATTCACAATGTTACTGATCCTTTCAAGTTTCGGTATATATGCCTATGCCATCTCCATCATCACCACTCATTTTGTGGAAGGACAGCTGGCAGGATTCTTTGCCCTGGGGGGCAGAAATAAATCAAAAGTTAAGAAAATGAACAAGCATGTTATTATTTGCGGCTACGGGCGAAACGGACAGCAGGCAGCCCATGAGCTAATTGCTCACAAACAAGCGTTCGTCATCGTTGAAAACAGCCATGATGTGATCATGCATCACCTCAGTGAAGACTTCCGTTTCGTTGAAGGGGACGCCACCAACGATGATATTCTTGAAAAAGCAAAGATTAAAAATGCCAGGGCATTGATCACCACCTTGCCTAATGATGCCGACAATCTATTTGTAGCCCTCACCGCCAGGTCTTTAAATCCAACGATGATAATCATCAGCAGGGCATCGAACGAAAGCTCAGAAAAGAAACTAAAAGTAGCCGGTGTTAATAATGTGGTGATGCCTGAGCGTGTTGGCGGAGCACATATGGCAACACTGGTTGCGAAGCCCGATGTAATGGAATTCCTTGAGATGCTTTCTGTACACGGAGCTGCTCCCACCAACCTGGAAGAGATCGTTTGCAGTGATCTTCCGGTAGATGTTTTAGATAAGACGATTTACGAGATCGGGATAAGAAAAAAGACCGGGGCCAATATAATCGGCTTCAAAACATCGGATGGTGAATTCATTCTGAATCCATCGCCTGATCTCAGTGTATCCAAAGGTTCTAAATTATTCGTGCTGGGCACTCCTGAACAGATTGCCAATATGAAGCAGATGATAAAAGGCGGTTTAGCCTGAACATCGGGCCCTGGTATCCTACTGCCTTTTCTTCGCAGTTTGAACAGTCCTGTAGAATATCGAGACCAATTGATTACTTTCATCAAGTACTCCATTTATCATGTTTTTATCCATGATGAGCCCTGTTTTAAGAATAATCTTGAGATTTAAATTTGATTCCCTGAGTTCTTTAAGAACAACCCCAATTTTATGAATAAAGTCTTTCTTAGTCTCTGCACTCTGGGATTCACCATAATTTAGAGCTGCACTTGCGCTTGATCTTAGCAATTGATTTATCAAATAATTACCAAAGTATTCTTTTTCAATCTGCTTGCTTAAGTTGAATACTAAAACAGAAAAGTTCACAAGCCTGTCTTCTAGTTCTTTTCTCATATTAATTGTGTTTGGGTTATACTTATTAATACCCAAATACAAGAAATGTCCCGTTTTTAATTGCGCGATTGAGGAGATTGAGCGATTGCCCGATATTCAAAGGTTAGCAGCACTTCGTTCAACCGGAGCGAAGCGGAGCTCGGCGAAGCCAATCTCATACATCGTGCAATCTTTGCCATCGCGCAATTCTACTGCCTTTTCCTGTTTAGTCTGAACAGCGACTCCTGGTATCCTCAAGGGCAGCACCGGTCCCGAATACTATCAGCACATCACCTCTTTTCAGGACTGACTCTCCATGTGGGATAAAATTGTCTGTTCCGCGCTGAATAAGGACCAGCGTGCTTTCATTATGAAAATGAAAGTCCTTCACATGCACGCCGTCTGCCAATTTGCCGGTAATGGGAATTTCCTCCACGATGAAGTTTTCGAATGTATCAACCAGCGCATGATAGGTGCCGGGCCGTAATATCAGGTTCTCAATAGTAGCTGCCAGTGTCCGCCTTACATCCAATATCTCGACATTCAGCCTCTTAAGGGATTGTTCTATTGCTGCGTGCGTTGACTTTGAGATCAGTTTTTCATGATGGAATTCCTTTCTCAGTATCTCGCAGATCCTGATATTTTCTTCGTCATTGCCGGTATGGACGACCACATAATCGGAGGATTGCAGTCCCAGTTTCAAAAAGGTTTTTACATCGGTTCCCTCACCAAAAACAGCAGAGATCCCCTTGCTCCTTATATCATTATACCGGCCCTTATCCCGCTCAACGATAGTGGATGAGCGTCCGTGCACTTTCAGCCTCCTTGCAAGCAAAACCCCGATACTGCTTCCCCCGACGATCACAACCTTTCGGCCTTTCTTCTTATCAACCGGGTTCATGCTATTGTATACCATGGGAGAGATCAGGCAGGTAATCACGGCCATGAGAATAAAGCTGGCATTGATACCTTCTGTAATGGCTCCCAGTCCAAGGCCAATTGTTGAAGCAGCAATGATAAGACTCAGCCTGGAAGACATCAGAAACCCGCCTGCCAGTGCCCTCCTCCTGCCAAAGAGCCGTATCCAGAGAAATGCAGGTGCTATTTTGACTAAGTAAAGCAGCACTAATAACAAGGCCAGGAACGGAATGAGAGTATTGTCGAATTCATTCAGGTGTGCCGGATTAAATTTCACGCCAACCATGATAAAGAAGACAGGTATAAAAAACCCAAAGCCCATACCATCCAGCTTTATCATTAACAGCGATCTTTCCTTGTGAAGAAAGAAAGAAAGCAATAATCCACTCAGGAATGCTCCCAAAAGGATGACCTCCTCGCCCAGGATTTGTGCCAGGACAACAAAAATAAGTATCAACAGCAAGGTGCCCCTGACACTGATCTGCGAGGCCGCATGAGAAAGTTGGAAAGTGATCCTGCGAAAGATTGTTGCCTCCAGCCTCCTGCCAAGGACATAAAATATATAAACGAGAAGAAATAATACAAACACGAATAAGAGCTCAGGCTGAAACCCCCTGCTGATGATAAATGCCGTAAAAGTGAATAATAGGATGCTCAGGATATCAGCCACCGCAGCCGCCATGATTAGCATTTGTCCGAAATGGCCCAAAGTTTCACCCCGGTTCTTCAAAACGGGAAAAATTATTCCGACAGAAGTGGTCACCATGATCAAAGAGAAGTACCAGACATTAGGGATATACACTATTGCCGACAGGGCCGTTGCTCCCGCATATGAAAGTGTGAGCGTTAAGATAAAGAATACCAACGCGACCAAAAGTGGATTTTTAAGAAACCCCGGCAAAGTAAGCTTCCTCCTTGGAAATGCAGCAACGATCTGGTCGGTATTGATCTCCAGGCCGCTCAGGAACATCAGGAAGATAAAGCCTGTGAGCGCAAGGAATTCGAGTATTTCCATGCTGCCGCTGCCAACATTCATAAGCAGGTACCGGCCAATGAAAAAACCAACCACAATCTCCACAATCACGGCAGGGATCCTTTGCAATCTTAAAACAGAAAGCAACATAGGTACAAACCATGCGATCGCAACCACTATCAGCAGGGGCAGATATTCAAAATCAAATGAGATATTCAGCA
Organism: Bacteroidota bacterium; assembly: GCA_030635045.1. Taxonomy (GTDB): domain Bacteria; phylum Bacteroidota; class Bacteroidia; order Bacteroidales; family B18-G4; genus B18-G4. The sequence continues at coordinate 4,460 of DAOVZP010000164.1, forward strand.
GATATATTTCCACAAAAATTATTTAGAATGATTATTTACAGTAAATATACAAAGAATTACATTTTAAGACATCCCTATGTTTTTTTATTTTAGCTGTTCTTAAGTCAAAACTATGCATCCTATTCTGCAGACAATTGATGATGCCATCCAAATATATAACAATTATGTTGGCGTTTATGCCGTGCTGGCTTTGCTTGTACCAACCGGAATTTATTTTATCATCCGGCTCAAGTTTTTAAATGTCACAAAACTCGGGCACGCCATTCGGGTGGTGGCAGGAAAATATGACAAGAAGGGCGACAAAGGGGACGTCAGCCATTTTAAAGCACTTACAACAGCACTTTCAGCAACGGTAGGCACCGGTAACATCGTTGGTGTTTCGCTGGCCATATACTGGGGTGGGCCCGGAGCCATATTCTGGATGTGGGTTACCGGCTTCCTGGGCATGATATTGAAATATGCCGAATGTACCCTCTCTCATAAATACAGGAAATTTAATTCCGATGGGAGTGTTTCGGGTGGCCCGATGTATTACATGGAATATGGATTGAAA
>DAOVZP010000016.1 GCA_030635045.1 Bacteroidota bacterium
TATTATATTGACGAGAATCTCTTCGGAACGGACACTATCTGTATCAATGATGTTATGAATGAGGTATGGGTATACGGAAACCCTGATGTTTTTGCAGGCCCCGATGCGATCATTGCAGAAGGCCAGACCCACACACCGGGAGCATCCGCAGATAATTATGAATTTATTGAATGGACTACCTCAGGTACGGGTACCTTCAGCGACAATAGCATTGAGACCCCGGTATACACGCCATCCATGGCTGATATTTCAACTGGCTCCGTCACATTGTATTTATATGGTGAGGCCCACAATCCCTGCGAAGGCGATTCCACTGATGCTATGCTCCTGTCGATAGTGTCGGGGACAACAGCACTGGCCGGGGAAGATGATGCCATCTGTGAAGGCATGCAATACCAGCTTTATGGAAATGCACTTTTTTACACAAGCCTTGAGTGGACCAGCTCAGGGGATGGTACCTTCTCAGATCCGGGGATACTTGATCCTGTATATACGCCGGGCCAGAACGATATATCCAATGGCAGTGTAATACTGACCATGACAGCCTATGGAAGCTCGGTGCATTACGATGATATGTACCTTTCTATTGGCCCCAAACCCATTGTAGACCTGGGACCGGCTCGCTATATCCCGCATGGGATATGGATCAACCTGACAAGTGATATCATTGGTGGTTCCGGAGATTTTATTTATATATGGGAACCTTCCGCCATGCTGGTGAACCCGACATTCCCGAATCCCCAGACGCGTAATATTTATGAGAATATTACTTTCACCCTCTTTGTTACTGATGCTGAAACAGGATGCGAAAGCGAAGTGACAAGTGTAGAGGTGATCATTGATGGCGATCCTCTTGGTGCGCTGCCGTATTCTGAACCTGCTGTATCTTGTGCCGGTAATGTTGTTCAGCTTTTCGCTAATGCCATGGGTGGCGACGGTACCTATACGGGTTTCCTGTGGACAGCCGATCCGGGTGGACAGGCCTATGCTTTTGAGAATCCCATTGTAACGATAACTGAGCCTACTACATTCAACCTTCAGTTTACTGATGGCTATAATGCCTTTAACGCCTCACTCTTTGTTGATCTCCTGCCGGATCCGGTAGTAGATATCGGGGGCGATATACAGGTGCATTGTATTTACGAACAGATTACGCTGGATGCGGGTAACCAGGGCTCAGACTTTATGTGGTCATCAGGAGATACAACCCAGCAAATACAGGTGGTCTCCACAGGCCTGGCATATGATGAACAGGAATTCACTGTCGATGTTGTGAGTGAAAATGGGTGCACAGGTTCAGCCACTACACTGGTGATCTTTGATTTTGATGCCTGCCTCGGGATCGATGAATCATTCAGGAATAGCCACTTCCATATATACCCGAATCCCTCATCCGGACTTTTTACTGTCGAATCTATCGGGGTAGAGGGGGAAACACAGATCAGCGTTATCAATATCAATGGTATTGAAGTATACAATGAGTCAGTGCATATTACCAATACAGGCTTTAAACATGAGCTTAATCTTTCCTCTCTGGGAAAAGGGATGTATTACCTTCGTTTTATCAACGTGGATTTCCAATACGCTGAAAAGATCCTTATTAAGTAGTCATTCGGCTAATTCCGGAACTGCCCTCTCTTGTCCATTTTATTGGATTAATTTCGTATTTTTGATATATAAAAATACTAGCCACCAAGGCTCCAGGACTCCAAGAATCACCAAGGTTAAATTTTTGTCTTGGTGACTCTTAGTGCTTTGGGGACTTGGTGGTAAGAAAAAAATGAAGTTTAAGCCGGACACTAGTCCTTTATTATATAGCATTCAAACTGAAATTGTCCTCGGTAAATGGAGAAATATGATGTGATCATTGTGGGTGCCGGACCTGCCGGCCTGATATGTGCAGAAAAGCTCAGCCGGACTGATCTGAGTGTTCTGCTTATTGAAAAAGATACCGTGTTTGGAGACAAGGTTTGTGCCGGTGGAATAACCAGAAAAGGCCTCGGCATCTTTGATTTTCCTGAAAATATCATTGAGCACAAGGTTCGTAAAACAGCAGTGCATTCTCCCGGGCGATCCAGCAGCGCCGAAACCCCTGAAACGATCGTGATCACCATGGATCGAAAAAAACTTGGTATTTTTCAGCGGACACGACTCGACAATACAAAAGTTGTAGTCTTATCAGGTACAAAGGTGACAGAGATCAGGGAGAACAGCCTCATTACTTCTTCGGGAGAGGAATACAGGTATAAATACCTGGTTGGGGCTGATGGCTATGCATCCATTGTAAGGAGGTATCTTAAGTTGCCTGTAAAGAAGAAGTTGATCGGGATCCAGTATATCGTAGCTGTGCCGGATCTCGACCCAAAATTGGAAATATTCCTCGATAGCAGGCATTTTAATGCATGGTATGGATGGATATTTCCCCACAAGGATAAAATTGCGGTCGGCTGCTGCTGTGATACACGATATTTGTCTTCCAAAAAGCTTAAAGATAATTTCCTTCGCTGGCTGGAAAGCAAGAACATCGATATCAGCGATGCTGAATACCAATCTGCCCCCGTCAGCTATGATTACAGGGGGCTCAGATTCGGAAATATTTTTCTGGCAGGTGAAGCAGCCGGCATGGCCTCCGGCCTCACAGGAGAGGGTATTTACCAATCGCTTATTTCAGGGATCGAGGTGGCAGCATATATCACAGGCCGGAAAGAAGAATCAGAGGAGATGAAGTACGTGATCAGGTATAACCGTATTCAGCTGCGGATAATGAAGCTCATGATCTATGCCGGGCCCTTGCGCGCGATCCTTCATGAACTGATCATCATGCTCCTGAATAACAGGAGGTTTAAAGAAAAAGTAAATAAAGGCTTTTCATAAAGCGGAATTGATGGTGAAAAAGGAAATATCGGGTTTGAAACGAATGCTTGAAAAATTCGCTTCCGGGCATGTGATCGAGAAGCTTGGATCAGAGGTGAGCAATATGCTTGAAGTAGTGAAGGCAGGGGATACCCTTTTGCTCAATTCACCGAATACCAATTACTCTTTCGGAGCTTTGCACAGGGTATTCCGGAAGGTATTTAAGAAGATTGACATTCGTGAAAAACAGATCCGGGATACACTGATCCTCGGCTTCGGCACCGGCAGCGTTGCAACAATACTGCGGGAGGAACTTGGCCTGGACTGCAGTATCACCGCTGTTGAAAAAGACCCCGGCGTATTGATGCTGGGAAAGAAATACTTCAACACCGATCGCTTTACTGACCTTAAAATCATTGAGGCAGATGCTGTAAAATTTATTGCAACCGCCCCGGGATCGTACGACCTCATAGTTGTTGATGTTTACATCGACTTTGAGGTGCCCGCCTCCTGCGAAACAATGGAATTTATTATTAATTTAAAAAAATGCCTGAAACCCGGAGGAATGGTGTTGTTTAATAAGATGATATATAATCATAAAGCGGGAGAAGAAGCAGAAGAACTAGAAAAGAAATTTAAAACCCTTGATGGAAAAACCAGCGTTATTAAAGTGCGTGAAAGCGTGCTGAATAAAGTTATAATCTATGAAGAGTGAATAAGGCATAAGGAAAAAGGAAAATGTAAAAAGTAACCAGCAACCAGCAACCAGTAACCAGAATGTTAGCATACTTCGAAAAAATAGCCAAAGAATTAAGCATCCGTACCAACCAGGTTGCCAATACAGCCGAATTGCTTACCGGTGGCGCTACGGTGCCATTTATTGCCAGGTATCGTAAAGAATACACCGACAGCCTGGATGAGCAGGCGATCATGCATATACGCGACAGGATGGAGCAGCTGGAGGCACTTGGAAAGCGGCGCGACAGCATCATGCAATCCATTGATGAGCAGGGCAAGCTGAGCGATGAATTGAAAATGAAACTTGAAAAGGCAGAAAGCCTTTCGGAGCTTGAAGATATTTATCTTCCATACCGCCCCAAACGCAAAACCAGGGCGACGATGGCAAAAGCAAAGGGACTGGAGCCCTTGGCTAAGATGCTCATGTCGCAAAATCCCGGAAGCGTTGCAGAACTTGCAGATAGGTTTATCGATGCAGAAAAAGAGGTGAATTCCACTGATGATGCACTTGCCGGAGCCCGGGATATCATAGCAGAATGGGTTAATGAGCATCAATATGCCAGGAGCAGGATGCGCCGGCTGTTCAGGAAGTCGGCATTGCTGACCTCAAAGGTCATCAAAGGTAAAGCGGAGGAAGGGATGAACTTTAAAACATGGTTCGATTTCTCGGAACGTATATCTTCGGCGCCTTCGCACCGGGTGTTGGCCATGTTCAGGGGGGAGAAGGAAGGTTTTCTGCGCCTGAGTGTCGAACCCTCGCAGCAGGAAGCCGGTGAGATACTGAATAAAACTTTTCTTAAGGCCAATAATGAAGCTTCAGCCCAGGTGGAAATGGCTGTTGAGGATGCTTACAAGCGCTTACTGCAACCTTCGATGGAAACAGAAGCAAAAACCGAAGCCAGGGAACGTGCCGATCAAAAGGCTATTGAGGTCTTTGTCGAGAATATGCGACAGCTTTTGCTGGCACCTCCCATGGGACAGAAAACTGTTCTGGCCATTGATCCTGGCTTCAGAACAGGATGCAAAGTGGTTTGTCTTGATCGCCAGGGGCAATTGATGCATAATGAGACTATTTATCCCCACCCTCCTCAGAACGAAGTGAAAGAGGCTATAAAAAAGGTGCTGAGCCTCGTCGATGCATATAAGATTGATGCAATAGCCATTGGAAATGGCACGGCCGGCCGCCAGACGGAGCGCTTCATAAAAAGCATTCGCTTCCAAAAAGATATTATTGCTGTTATGGTAAATGAAAGCGGTGCATCCGTCTATTCGGCTTCAAAGGTTGCACGTGAAGAATTTCCCGATTATGACATTACCGTCAGGGGATCGGTATCCATTGGCAGAAGATTGATGGATCCGCTTGCTGAACTTGTAAAGATCGACCCCAAGTCGATCGGTGTCGGACAATACCAGCATGATGTAAGCCAGGCTGCACTCGCAAAGAGCCTGGAGGATACCGTTATGAGCTGTGTTAACAAGGTGGGTGTCGAAATAAATACGGCCAGCAAGCAATTGCTTTCTTATGTGTCAGGCGTAGGGCCTTCGCTTGCCAGCAAGATCATCGGCTACCGTGATACAAATGGCCCGTTCAGCTCAAGAGATGAATTTATGAAGGTATCCGGTTTCGGGGCGAAAGCATTTGAACAGGCTGCCGGATTCCTGCGGATAAGTGATGCGAAGAACCCTCTCGACAGCAGTGCCGTTCATCCTGAAAGTTACGCCGTTGTTGCCGGGATGGTGAAAAAGTATGGAACAAGCATTGAGGAGTTTATTAAGGACAATGAACTTCGCAAGCAAGTAGACCCGAAAGAGTTTGTAACTGAGAACACAGGTTTGCCAACCCTCATAGATATCATGGACGAGCTTGCAAAGCCGGGCAGGGACCCGCGCAAAAAGTTTGATATCTTCGAGTTTGAAGCCGGCGTCAATAATATCGAAGACCTGAAAGAAGGAATGATCCTTCCCGGCATTGTGACAAATATAACGGCTTTCGGCGCTTTTGTGGATGTTGGCGTTCACCAGGACGGCCTGGTTCATGTAAGCCAGATGGCCGACCGCTTTGTCAGGGATCCAAATGAAGTTGTAAACCTGAACCAGAAAGTCCGTGTAAAGGTGATGGATGTGGATATGGAAAGGAAGCGAATACAGCTGTCGATGAAAAATATTTGATCATCTTGTGTTTGGAACAAAAAATATTATAATCTTTATACCGTTGTAGTTGAGTTAATATATCTAAGAAATTGAGAAAGATCACCCTACATATCATACTGCTCTTCCTGTTTGGATTTGTAATGCATAATGCTGCTCATGGCCAGATAATTAAAGGTACTGTCATTGCCGGGGCGAGCCTCACACAGGTAGAGGGTGATGAGATCAAAGGCTGGAGCCAGTTTGGCTTTAACGGTGGGGTAGGTGCCATTGTCCCTTTTGGAAAGAATAAAAATTGGGGTGCCAACCTGGAAACAGTTTTTAGCCAGAAAGGAGCTTTCCAGAAAAAGCAATTCGACACCGATTCCCTTACCAGTGAATATCGCCTTCGCCTGAATTATTTTGAGGTACCGGTGTATATAACATATACTGATAAGGATGTATTAACTTTTGGATTAGGTGGCTACTGGGCAAGATTGGTCAGTGCAAGTGAGCAGGAGCATAGCGGTAATCGGGAGCCATACATTGATTCTGTAGCATTTAACGATAATGATTGGGGCTTTTTGGTAGACTTTAAAGTAAGGATTTGGAAGCACCTGCACCTCAATGTGCGGTACAGCCAGTCACTTGGCATAATCAGGGAACGTTATTTTCCGTCTTTGTACAGCCAGGAAGCTTTTATAAGAAAGCAAAAGAATCAGGTGCTCAGCCTCAGGTTTGTATATATCTTCAATGAAGGGAAAAGGGTACGCGGACAAGAGCAGTAGCAAGACAGAAGTGATTATTTAAAGCCGACCGCAAACAACCTGCTTACATTAAAATACAAAGCTTCTACGCCATAAGGGTTTTCTTCCAGTTCAAGCTTGTCGTAATCACCCGCCAGCAGGGCCTGGCCTCCGCCAAACTTAAATCCCAGCACTTCCAGCATCTCATACTCATCCCTGATGTAGATAACCACAAAAGCAGTATTTGTGGAAAGCCCGTCGCCGCTTGACATGATAGCGTCTACCTGCTTTTCGAAAAAGTCGAAATATATGCTGCTCATCTTTCCATCGCCTGCCATCTCATAAGCAACGGCTGTGATGAATGTTTCCCGCAGCCTGAAAGGGCTCTCCCGCAGCAGCAGCCCGCCAATCCTTGCAGCAACTTGGTACTCGGCCCTGAGCAATTCCTGGCGGGAAAGATATGAAATCAGGGAATCCTGTAATGCGGGAATACCATAAGGTGAGTAGGCATCCTGAAATGTGAAGCCATAATAAAGGTACCTGAAATCTTCAGAAGTGAGGCTGGTGTCAAGGTCCAGATAGCGCTGGAACAGCACAGGGTAATAGAAAGGCGACCTTTGTTTGCGGATCTCTTTTTTGAGCTTTTTAAATTTAATGGGCCGGATCTCCTGATCCTGGGAAATGGCAAGGTTGGAGAATACAAACAGGATTGTAAGGATGATAAAAAGCTTTTTGATCATATCAAGAATAAATTATTGCATTATTCGGAAATCTGATGGCCGGCCCGGTATAATGTTGACTCCAGAATGAATGCTCTGGCAATGGGCAAAGAAAATGGATTATCGATATCCATACGCTCCGGATGCCACTGAACACCTATAAAGAATGGCATGTTCTCCGGGTCATCATATTCAATAGCTTCTATCAGCCCGTCATTGGTGCGGGCAATGGCCCTGATCCCGGTGCCAATGCGTTGTATGCCCTGGTGGTGGTTTGAGTTCACCCAGCCGTTTTGGGCAGCGGAAATTTCATACAGCCCCGACTTCTTGGTAACCCTCAGCTTATGATCGCAGTTGTAGGTATCCTTGCATCTGTGCACCTCTGATGTGTCAAAATCTATTGGGATGTCAGCGTACAGGCTGCCGCCATGATATACATTGAAAATCTGCAGGCCCCGGCAAATGCCCAGGATCGGCATTTCCAGTTCTTTGGCTTTCCCTATCAATGCAAACTCCAGCGTATCCCGGTAATAGTCGATGGTTCCGCATTTGACGGTGTCGGCTGCCCGGCCATAACGCCCGGGATAAACATCCGGTCCGCCACTGATGAGCAAGCCGGAACATCCGTCAAGTATGATCAGAGCTGAATCAAGGGGCATATGATATAGATCTACACATACGATGCCGGAGTCAGCGGTGTTTATCCACTGTGCGTAATTTCCATAGTATTCTTCCGGTAAAGCTTTTGATATCCCGATGATAAGGGGGCCGTGTTCTTCAGGTACGGAGCAGGATGGCAGTAATAATCCGGTAATAAGGATGACAGTGAGAAGAATAATAAAATGCCTTGTTTTCATGCTTTTTGTTTAATGGTGAGCTATAAAAGTAGCAATTAAGTGTATTATATGGCCTTTCGCGTGAAATATTCAACAGGGGCATAATCGTCGGTGAGGATCATGGCATCAGGAGATATCTCGAGTTCGATCCGGTGATCAAGTAAGCTGCTCAGGAGTGGATCTGTACTGCTGAATAAAGGTGTTTCCGCTGATTTCAGTGCGATCAGGCTGATGCTTTGCAAGAGGCCGGGGTCTTCAGGATCGTGGCAGGCAAAAATGTAGACCTGTGGAAAAACCTCCCTGTAAGTTACATACTCAGCATGCAGGAATTCACTTGCCGGACCTTCCATGGAGGCGATGATGTTGATGATCACAATGCCGTCCTGCTCCAGCATATCGTATTTGCGCAGGATAGCCTCACGGGTTGTGAGCTGAAAAGGTATCGACATCAGGGATTTAAATGCATCACCGAGGATCACATCATATCTCTCAGGGCTGTTATTCAGGAAAGTCCGTCCATCTTCGTGAAAGATCCTTAAACGGGGGTTGTCCTGCAAACGAAAATGCTCCCTGGCCAGCTCAGTGAGCCCGGGATCTATTTCCACCACATCGATGTACGCTGCCGGATATTTCCCGAGGTAATATTTGGGGTAAGAATATGCAGCGCCACCGATAAGCAAAGTCTTGCCGAAATCCGGTTTGAAATGCTCCGCCAATTGGTAAAACCATGCATACTCATATACCAGTGAATCATTATCCGGAAACATTGCAGAACTGTATTCGTCATTAACCTTCATAACCTTGATAGGCGCCCCGCTGATCCAGTACTCCGTTTCGAATATTTGTACATGGTTATATTGTGTGTCTGCTTCGATAATCTGTTTTTCGGATGAATTAAGTGCGTAAATATCATAGCCTGACACCGCAAGAACCAGGATGACCATAGCGAGGTCGCCCTTGCCGAGAAATTTGAACCCCAGGCTCAAAGCGACTGCCACCAGGGTGCCGGCAATGATATACAGGATGATGGTTGTACCTATAAAAGGAATAAGGACGAAACCGGCAAGAAAAGTTCCTAAAATGCTGCCCACTGTCGAGATGGCATAAAGATTGCCAACGGTCTTTCCTGAACTGCTGATTGTTTTGAGCTTTAACCTGACAGCATAAGGGGAAACCATTCCGAGGAATAGGCTTGCCGGAGCAAAAAGTATGATAGCAGCGAGAAGGGTTCTCATGATCATATCGGTGAAGGCCTCAGACAAATAAGCAAGCACAGGCCCTTTCAGCAGCGTAGCGAGGATAATGAAAATGGCGGCAGCCAGGATGATTCGGGAAAGTGCTTTAAAACCGGGGTCTTTGTCTGCAAGCCTGCCCCCGAGCCAGTATCCGGCACTGAGGCTGGCAAGGATCACGCCGATGAGGCTGGTCCATACATAAATGGAGGTGCCGAAATATGGTGCAATAACCCGCGAACCTACGATCTCAAAGATCATCAATATCGCTCCACACAGGAATACAGCAATTTCCAGCAAATATCTTTTCACGACTGAAAGGTAGGGATTTTTTGCGGATCAGTACATAAGGTATTGCATGGATTTCTCACGCCATTTGGCTTCGTAGCTGTTATCGACAAAGCAGATGATAAGGTCGGCTTCGTAACTGTAGTCGCAGAAATAGATAGTCTTGTCGGCTTCGTAATTGTATTTGCAAAAAAACCACTTGCCATCGTTCTGCCCGGCCTCATAAGAATATTTAACCCTGTATACAAGCAGGTCTGCCTCGTAAGTGTATTTGGCAACAAACACCTTGACGTCGGCCTCATAACTGTGATCACAGGAGAAAACCTTCTGCGCCGAAACCGAAACAGGAATGATCAGGAAGGCAGAGCATATGACCAGGATAGTAATTAATGTTCTCATGCTATGATGTATTACAGGCACTCCAAGTACTCCAAGTACTCTAAGTACTCTAAGTACTTTAAGTACTTCCCCAGCAACTATAATGCCAGATAAAACTCCTCCGTAAGCTTCTTATACTCATCCGTATATTCCAGGGTATTTTTCCGTATGCACAGACTTTCAAAAACCGCTTCTTCCTGCTCCCTGGTCCATTCTGATAATATCCTGTTGGGTTTCTTTCCCTTCACAGGGATTATTTCCAGTTCCCTGCATTTCAGAAAGCCTTTCTTCGTGGCGTGATGACTGAAGGCCTTATGGCTTTCCATGGGTAAGATCAATGCAAAACGCCCTCCCGGCTTCAATAAGTTGTTAACCCCTTCGACAAGTTCCTGAAAGGACAGGGTTTCTGTATGTCTGGCAATTTTTTTCGAAGGGTCGGGAGGCAGGAGTGAATCGGAAAAGAAAGGAGGGTTGCTAATGATAAGGTCAAAGGCGTTAGCCCGGCCCGAAGCCAGTTCCTGAAGGGAGATCAGTTCGGCAGATAAATTATCAGTCCAGCGGGATGCTTTGAAATTTTCTCCGGCCTGCTCAACAGATCCCTCATGAATATCAATAGCGGTGATCCTTGCATCATTAAAGCGTTGTGCCATCATCAGGGCGATAAGGCCGCATCCGGTTCCGATATCCAGGATCGTGGATGGAATGCGATTGCCTGCCCATGCTCCGAGAAGCACAGCATCTGTGCCCACCTTCATGCTTGAGCGTTCATCGTTTACCGTAAACTGTTTGAACCGGAATGCCATGATCAATCGAGGTAAAGATCAATCAAGCCGGGAGGTGTGTTCAGGTACAGGATCCCTTTTTTTCGATCAAGCTTACGGATCATCTCATCCGTGAGCGGTACCAGGATCTCTTTATTCCCTTTCATGATCCTGATCAGCTCCTGCTCGGGCCTTTCCAGTATCTCATCGACCACGCCGATATCACCGTGTGCGTCATCAATAACTTTGTACCCTATAACCTCATGGAAATAGAAAGTTGTTTCACTGAGCTTACCGAGTTTCTCTATCGGAAGGTAGATATCCTTTTTAACGAGATCACGTGCTTGTTCAAGCTCCGTAATATCTTCTAATTTCAGGATAGCCTGATCGCCCCTGATATCAATATTCATGATGAACCATGGTACCAGAGATTGATCCATGTTGATGAAGATCATGTCGAGGTCATGGTATGTTTCCGGGCTATCCGTTTCCAGAAAGATCACCAGTTCTCCCCGGTAACCATGTGTTTTGATGATCTTTCCGAGGCAGAAATATTTATCCTTGTCCGTATTCAGGTTATACATGATGTTGCCAAAATTACCTTATGTTCTCATAATAATCAAGTGACGGCCAAAACTTATTGACAGGGCAAAAAAAAGAGGCTGTCTCAAAAGGTCTACTCAAGGTCATTTCGACCGAAGGGAGAAATCTGTATTACTGATAGTCAGCATAATAGATTTCTCCCTGCGGTCGAAATGACTTAAATATTAGGCTTTTGAGACAGCCTCCTCTAGTATAAAGTTATAACCTAAGGCCTTTACTTCTTCTCTTCTTTTTTTACTTCTTCA
>DAOVZP010000205.1 GCA_030635045.1 Bacteroidota bacterium
ATATTGTGCTCGCCCATGATGTAATAGATCAGCTCCTGCGGCCGGCTGAGCATCGCCATACGGTACATAAGCGGTACCCAGATAGCGTGCCTGGCAAGATTACCGGATTCATCACCCATGGGAGCGGCCATCAGATAAACCCTTCCCCTGCCGTGGCGGGCCAAACTAATATACGGATCACCATTCTGCAGGTCCATGATCACCTCGAGGTATTTATTTCCTGTTATTTTTACCGGATAATGTCCCATGACCACGGGCAGGTCGAGATTCTCCGGAACCGATTCAAAAACTTCAGAAAATATCTCATGCCCGGTATTCAATCCTGTTACCATCAGGCTGCTTGTATCAAATGGCATAAGTTGTCCATGATCCGTTATCGATAAAAACTTATTGTATGCATTGATATCTGCATTCATTCCCGGCACCAGCATCAGGCTTCCGCCTGAAGAAACATATTTTTCGAGTTCACCGGATAAACCCGTGCTTATGGTCTCTATATTATCAAGAATAATGAGATCAGCACCGGAAAACTTACTATAATCCAGCTTATTGATCTCATCTTCCGAATAATAAAAAACTGAATCATTCGCAAAGAGGCCTGAGAAGTAAAATCCACTTTGTTTTTCACTTATCACAAGCACCGGTATCCTGTCTTTCACTTCCCATGACAGATACATGCCATCGTCCCAGGTAATGGGATAATCTTCTATCATCACCAGTCCTGACTGGCTACCAGGAGTGTTATTAGTAAAAGTCAGGCTTAGCTCTGCCTTAGCTTCTGCTGCTATATCAAAAGAACCGAGGGCTTTTTGCATGCCGTCAACCATCAGCCTGACCGGAATCTTTTCCAGGTCAAGCTCACCGGCATTTACCATGCTGATATGCAATGACTGGTGTTGGTTAATATGGTTGTATGGTGTTCCGAACCAGCAGCTGTCGATATAAATATTTCCGTAAGCAGATTTGATCACAGGTACCAAAAACAGCATATTTGCAGTGTCTGTTTCAGGTATTTCGAGGTCGAAAGAAGACTTTTGAAAGTCGGAGAGAAAGTAAAGGTGCATATCCGCATCGCTCTCAAGAGCTTGGGATTCCTGCATGCGCTCCCTTATCACCGACAGCATCCGATGCTTCGGGGATATTTCCACTTCATGCAATAAGCTTATAAATTCACCCCGATTGTAATATTGCTGGTGTTTCCCTGCAAAATCATTCGTAAGCAGTTGAAACCTGTCGGAAGGCCCGTAAGCATCCGCGATCTCCTCCGCTTTTGCCTTTGCAACATCCAGCAGGCTAAGTCCGTTGACTGTTGCCTGCATACTCATAGAATTATCTACGTAAATGCTGACAAAGCGCTCCGACGAACTTTGCATTCCGGCCGGGCCTGGAATAAAGGGGCGGGCAAATGCCAATACCAGGAATGTGATAGCCAGTATCCTGCTGATCAGGATGAGCAGATGGCGCAGGCGGTGCTGCTTTTTCGTTTCATTCCTGATGTTTTTCAAAAACTTCAGGTTGGTAAAATAAATTTTCCTGTACCGCCTGAAGTTAAACAGGTGTATGATAATGGGAATGGCGATGGCCAGCAGCCCGAACAACCAGTATGGGTGGAGGAATTCCATATAACTAATTACGAAATCGAAGCATTAATATTATGCATTGACCGCAAAAGTAAACATAAAATGGGTGTTGGGTGTTGAGTGTTGGGTGTTGGGTGAAATGTGGGATTTACCGCGTAGCGGTTATTTAGCTATAACCCCGCTTAGTCTGAAACAACGGGATCTGCAACATCCAGGTCCAATGGGTTTTTCACCTTTTCTTTAAGCAGGGCGATGTCGACTACTTCTATCATTTTGTCCACGTAGTGGAAATTCAAGCCTGAAATATAGTCTTCACGGATATCTTCTATGTCTTTAAAGTTTTCCTTTGACATCACTATATCCTTGATCTTCGCACGTTTGGCCGCTAATATTTTTTCCTTCACCCCTCCTACCGGCAGCACTTTTCCACGGAGTGTGATCTCGCCGGTCATAGCAAGGTTATTACGAACCTTACGTTGTGTAAATGCCGACGCCAGGGCTGTGAACATGGTGATCCCCGCTGACGGGCCATCCTTGGGTGTAGCTCCTTCGGGAATATGGATATGTACATTCCACTTCCTGAAGATATCGGGATCAATGCCTAATTGTGAGGAATGGGCCTTCAAATATTCATATGCCAGCGTTGCCGACTCCTTCATCACATCGCCCAGGTTGCCGGTGAGTGTAAGGTTTCCTTTGCCACGGCTCAGGCTTACCTCAATAAAGAGTATCTCTCCACCAACTGCGGTCCAGGCTAGGCCCGTAACCACTCCTGCCATCTGGTCATTCAGTGCACGGTCCCTTTGAAACTTCACAGGCCCGAGGAATTTCCTGATATCATCAGCATTGACCTTTTTATTATATGCTTCATCCATTGCAATATACCTGGCATTGCTCCGGATCACTTTCGCGATGGCTTTTTCCAGGGAACGGACACCGGCTTCACGTGTATAATCTGAAATGATCTTCTGGATAATACCTTTTGGGAAGCTGAGTTGTCTTTTTTTCACTCCATGCTCCTGCAGTTGCTTAGGCACAAGGTGCCTTCTGGCTATTTCCACCTTCTCTTCGAGCAGGTATCCGCTGAGGTCAATGATCTCCATGCGGTCACGCAGGGCAGGGTGAATGGTATTCAGGGTATTTGCCGTTGCGATGAACATGATCCTCGACAGGTCAAAATTAATTTCCAGGTAGTTATCATGGAATTCGACATTCTGCTCAGGGTCAAGTATCTCAAGCAGGGCTGCCTGGGGGTCTCCCTGGATGCTGTTCCCGCTTACCTTATCAATTTCATCGAGTACAAAAACCGGGTTCGAAGACTTTGCTTTTTTCAGGCTCTGTATGATCCTTCCCGGCATTGCGCCTATATATGTTTTTCGGTGGCCGCGTAATTCAGACTCATCCCTCACACCACCCAGCGACATTCGTATATATTTCCTGCCAAGGGAGCGGGCTACGGATTTTCCAAGAGAGGTTTTTCCAACTCCCGGAGGCCCTACCAGGCAAAGAATGGGTGACTTATGATCTTTTTTTAATTTTATTACGGCAAGGTGCTCAATGATCCTTTCCTTAACTTTCTCCAGTCCATAATGGTCTTCATCAAGGATCTTCTGTGCATTGTTCAGGTCGAGGTTGTCGGGAGTGAACTCATTCCATGGCAGTTCGACAAGCATCTCGAGGTAGTTCACCTGTATGGAATACTCCGCTGCCTGCGGATTCATGCGCTGCAGTTTTCTCAGCTCACCATCAAAGATATCTTTAACCCCTTTCGACCATTTTTTATGAGATGCCATTTCTTTCATCTCATTGACCTCCTGTTCATAAGGGCTGCCACCGAGCTCTTCCTGAATGGTCTTTAACTGCTGGTTGAGCAGAAAGTCACGCTGTTGCTTGTCAAGGTCGGTCTTGACCTTATCCTGAATCTGGTTTTTCAGTTCCAGTACCTGCATCTCGCGACTCAGCGCTTTCAGCACTTTATTGGCACGTTCAAGGAAATCAGAAACTTCAAGGAGCTCCTGCTTTTCCCTGATCTCTATATTCAGGTTTGAAGATGCAAAGTTGACCAGAAACACAGGGCTTTCAATGTTTTTAATGGCGAATGCGGCATCAGAAGGCAGGTTTGGCGACATCTTAATGATCTGCATCGACATATCCTTCACAGAGGATATCAAAGCCTTGAAGCCTTCATCATTCTTATTGACTTCATGTTCCAGAGTTTCAAAAGTAGCCACTTTTGCCTTGAAATACGGGTCTTTCTGAAACAGTTCCAGCAGCCTGAAACGTTTCTTCCCCTGTATGATCGCCGTGGTGCTGCCATCAGGCATTTGCAGTATCTTGATGATCTGGGCCACAGTCCCGACGTGGTACAGGTCGTCAGCATCGGGATCCTCTATCTCTATATCGCGCTGCGAGATTACCCCAATGATCTTATCACCGGCATATGAATCCTTTATCAGCTTAATAGATTTATCCCTGCCAACAGTGATAGGTATCACCACTCCGGGGAACAATACATTATTCCTCAGTGGAAGCACAGGAAGCTCCTCAGGTATCTTTTCAGTATTCATCAGAGCTTCATCCTCATTGGACAGCAGAGGGATGAATTCTGTTTCGCCATCAAGAAGATCTGTGAAATCAAGTAAATCTTTGTCAGTAAAATGCTCCATATCTATGGTCAAAGTGTCAGTATGTCAGTAAATGCAGTCGTTTAGAAAATTATACGGATTATACTCATAATGCCCGCCAATTGTTACAAATAGGGCGTGTTCATTTTCCCGTCTGCACAGCTTTGTTTCAATATGGGAATAGTGTCAAGATTTGTGCCAAAGTATACATTGGGCTATGGGCTGTGGGCGATGGGCGGTGGGCGGTGGGCGGTGGAAATCAGAAATTCACTCGGCACCCGGCA
>DAOVZP010000126.1 GCA_030635045.1 Bacteroidota bacterium
CGGTTAGCCTGGATAAGTTCCCACATGACAGCTTAGAATTCTACTTTTGGGACAGCTTTTTCGGCAGGATCTTCCAGTTCGAAGAATTCTTCTTCCTTAAAGGTGAACGTTCCGGCTACGATATTGGAAGGGAACATCTGTATCTTGTTGTTATAAAAAAGTACCTGGTCGTTATAACTCTGCCTGGCATATGAGATCTTATTTTCTGTTGAAGTAAGCTCTTCCTGGAGGCTGAGGAAATTCTGGTTTGCTTTCAGGTCGGGATAGGCTTCAACAGCTATCTTCAGTGCTCCGAGTGCTCCACCCAGCAGTCCTTCTGCCTCGGCTTTCTCTCCTACACTGCTGGCATTCATGGCCTGGCTGCGGTATGCAGTGATGTTCTCAAGCGTTTCACGCTCATGCTTCATATAGCCTTTAACGGTTTCTATGAGGTTTGGGATCAGATCGTGACGACGTTTGAGTTGCACATCGATCTGCGACCACCCGTTTTTAACCCGGTTGCGTAACTTAATAAGGGAGTTGTATATGCCGACGAACCAGATTACCACAACGACGACGATAGCAAGGATAACAATTATTGGGACCATAATCTTAAATGTTTATAGAGTTAAGTTTTAGATTTATCTTTTTAATTGATGATTGAACATTTCTTTCAGCAGGCCGCTAACTTTTCCTTCTCCTTCGCCGGGCTCCATCTCCAGCACCTGCAGCAGCTCGCCCTCGTCAAACCAGAGCCCGTGCCCTCTGGAGCAGCGATCAATAACGACCCGGTTTTGAATAAGTACCTTTTCCATCTTCTTGTTACAGATCGGGCAGCGTACTTTTTTCTCCCTGTTGCCTTCGTCACTTTTGAATGAAGCCAGCAAGTCTTCAGCTGCTTTTTTATCTTCATACAAGGCTTCCAGCTCACCTGCATCCAGCCATATACCATTCGTTAAGGGGCAATAATCAATTTCTATGCCTGCAAGCTCAAGCACCAACATGGGTTCATTCGAAACAGGAGATTTCATCTTGATAAATAAGTGATGTGTGAAATTAATAAAATTTGCGCTAACTCACATCGAAAATCGACAATCGTCTAATCAATTAGCCCCCCAACAAGCTCCCTCACCTCCTTCACACCATGCCTTTCCATATAGTCCTCAATGCCCTGAATGATCTTAATGGGGATCTGCGGATCGATAAAGCAAGCTGTGCCCACCTGTACCGCACTCGATCCTGCCAGGAGGAATTCAATGGCATCAGTGGCATTCATGATCCCTCCCATGCCAAAAACAGGGATATTGACAGCCTTGTAAACCTGCCACACCATTCGCAGGGCAATGGGTTTGATCGATGGGCCGGACAATCCTCCGGTGATCGTTGACAGTAACGGCTTTCGGGTTTCTGCATCAATGGCCATCCCAAGGAATGTGTTGACCAGTGAGATAGAATCAGCACCTGCACCTTCTACGGCAAGGGCCATCTCTGCAATATCGGTTACGTTGGGGGATAGTTTTACGATCAGGGTTTTGTCATACACTTCCCTGACGGCCTCAGTAACGGCAACGGCAGAGGGGCAGCTTACCCCGAATGCCATCCCGCCTTCTTTTACATTGGGACAGGAAATGTTAAGCTCGATGGCAGGGATGTGATCCAGCTCGTTGATCCTTTCTGTCAGCTCGACATATTCTTCGACAGTAGAACCATTGACATTGGCGATGATGTGAGTGTCGAATTCCTTTATGCGCGGGTAAATGTTTTCTATGAAGTGATCGATGCCTTTATTCTGCAAGCCGACAGCATTAAGCATGCCGCTTGCTGTTTCCGACATCCTGGGATAGGGGTTGCCGGCCCTGTTCTTCAGTGTGAGCCCTTTGATGAAGATGCTGCCCAGCAGGCCGGGATCAAAGAAATCAGCGAATTCTTCACCATATCCAAAAGTGCCGGAAGCAGTGCAAACCGGGTTTTTTAGTTCCAGTTCGTGGATTTTAGTGCTGAGATCTACCATTTTAGCTCATTTATGTTAAACACCGGGCCTTCTGTACAAACGCACTTATTACCTTCTGTGGTTTCCTGTATGCAGCAGAGGCAGACACCAAAACCGCAGGCCATCAGGTTCTCGAGTGAGGCTTCACAATCGATCGACCTTTCTTTTGCAATACTTGCAACGGCTTTCATCATGCCGTCAGGGCCACAGGTGTATATCAGATCATAATCGAAGGCCTTGCCTGAAAAGATGCTGTGTTGCGTGAGCAGCCCCTTTTCTCCAAGACTGCCATCTTCCGTGGTGCAGAATACTTCGCCATACTTCCTGAATTCATCCGTGAAAAGGATGTCTTCAGAAGTTCTTCCACCTGTAAGGATATGGATCTCATTCCCTTTCTCTTTCAGCTCCCTGCCAAGCATGATGAACGGGGCGATGCCTGAGCCGCCTCCTGTGATCAACACCTTCTTGTTTTCCGGAATGCTGAATGAATTACCCAGCGGGTGGATAATGTTAACTGTTTCACCTTTCTTAAGGGTTCCAAGCTTATGTGTTCCTTTACCGATGGCCTTCACAAAGAAGCTTACAGTTTTTTCGTCCTTATTGTAATCCAGGTAGGAAAAGGGCCTTCTTAAGAACACATCAGGATGATTGTCGATCCGGATTTCAGCAAAGTTACCGGGCCTGATATCCCGGGTGGCTTCGGAACCACTCAACTCAAGCACATAGGAGTTGGTGTTCAGCCACCTGAGATTCTTAACTGTTAAGTCTTCTATCCTTTTCATTTATGCAAAAAAAATCCCCCGGATACCCAGGGGGACTGTCTTATTCTGTATCATTTTTTTCTTCAACTTCTTCTGTGTCATCTTCGGTGACTTCATCATCATCTTCTTCTGTGAAGTCGAGTAACTCCATCTCATGCAGCACATTGTACCACTGTATTACCTTTTTAATGTCGGAGACATATACGCGTTCCTTATCATAATCCGGCACTGCATCATCAAAGAAATCTTTCAGTTCACTGGCCGGTGATTTATGGCTGAGTGCTTTCTCGCCCTCAAGCAGGCCATTGATCTTCTTAAAGACTTCTTTCAGTGGAATGTCATCCGTTTCGGTAAAAATGCTGATCTCTTCCAGTGAACTTATCTTCTCATGCGCAAAAACAGGAAAACGTTTTTGATCCTGCATGGATTCTACCAGCATGCCGGTCTTGGTATGCGATATCATTTTATATAATCCGGGCTTTCCCGATATAGACATTATTTCCGCAAGGTTCATCATGTGTTAAAATTTGTGCAAATTTAATCAATTTCTGTTTAAGCTTAGGCACTTTTAATTTACAGATACTGGATGCTGGGCCCCAATTCAACCAGTTCAACCAGCATCAAGTGTCTAAAGTGAACTAAAGTGTGGAGTGAGCTAAAGTTTGGTGTTGTCCAGTAACCATTTAGCCATTTAACCATTTAACAATGTAACCAATGTAACCAATTCACCCAGTTCAACCAGTTCAACCAATTCAACCAGTTCAACTATTTATGCAAAAGTCTGCAATTCATGAAGTTTCTTGTAGATACCATCCTGCCTGATCAATTCATCATGGTTCCCTCTTTCTGCGATCTTTCCTTTTTGCAATACTATGATCTCATCGGCAAACTTGATGGTGGAGAGCCTGTGTGCTATCACAATGGAAGTACGGTTGCTCATCACGTTTGCAAGGGCTTCCTGTACAAGTCTTTCTGATTCGGTATCCAGTGCAGAGGTAGCCTCATCCATGATCAGGATAGGAGGGTTTCGGAGGATGGCCCTGGCAATGCTGAGACGCTGGCGCTGGCCACCGGAAAGTTTGGTGCCGCGATCACCAATGTTTGTCTGATAGCCCTCCGGCATCTTGCTGATGAACTCATGCGCATTGGCAAT
The DNA here is from genome assembly GCA_030635045.1 of Bacteroidota bacterium. Lineage (GTDB taxonomy): Bacteria > Bacteroidota > Bacteroidia > Bacteroidales > B18-G4 > B18-G4. The sequence continues at coordinate 3,884 of DAOVZP010000126.1, forward strand.
TTTGGCTGCTTCGACCACATCTTCCTCACTTACATCATGCATGCCGAAGGCGATGTTGTTAAATACTGTATCGTTGAAGAGGATTGACTCCTGGGTAACAATGCCCATCAGTCCCCTGATATCGTCGATCCGGTAATCTTTCAGGTTTACACCGTCAATAAGGATCTCACCTTTAACAGTATCATAAAAACGTGGCAGCAAGTCGACCATGGTAGACTTACCTCCTCCCGATTGGCCCACGAGGGCAATGATCTTGCCTTTCCCGATCTTAATGTTGATATCTGTCAAAACATCTTCTTCCTCATAGCGGAAGGTAACATCTTTATATTCAATGTCTCTGATAAACTCTTTGATCGTGACCGCGTCAGGCTTTTCATCGATCACCTCATCTGCATCGAGTATGTCAAAGATCCTGTCGGCAGATGCCAGGCCTTTCTGAACGCTGTAGTAGCCGGTAGCAAAGGTTTTGGCCGGAGGGATGATCTGAGAGAAGACCAGCATATACGTAATGAATATTTCTCCGCTGATGGGTGAGTTATCACCAATTACCAGGCCGCCACCGAACCAGAGTACAAGGATGATGACACATGAAGAAAGGAATTCACTCATTGGAGATGAGAGGTCGCGGCGGCGATAAATACTCAAAGTGACCTTTGCATAAGCTTTATTCTGGTCAATGAACTTCCGGTCCATGAAATTTATGGCATTAAAAGCTTTGATGATCCTGAGCCCGCCAATGGATTCCTCTATTGTTGAAAGCATCCCTGCCAGCCTGGTCTGTCCTACTTTCGACTGTCTGCGCAATGTACGGCCGATCCTTCCGATCAGGTATCCGGTAACCGGCAGGACGATTATTACAAACAATGTAAGCTGGGGACTCATACTGAGCAGGAAAATAAAGTATGCTATGATGGTGATGGGGTCGCGGATGAGCATGTCCAGGTAATTCATAATGGAGTATTCCACCTCCTGTACATCAGTTGTTACCCTTGCCATAATATCTCCCTTCTTTCGCGTATCAAAGAAAGACAATGGCAGGATCAAGATCTTCTTAAACACCTGATCCCTCATGTCCCTCACTGCACTGACCCTGACTTTTGCCATGAAGAACAGTGACATGAACCTACCCAGGTTTCGCATGAAAAATGTGCCAAGAAGCACAAAACAAATTAACAGTAGCGCCTGTTTATGTCCCTGTGTCTGGATGATATCACTAAGGATATAGTTCATGTAGTCTATAAGCGCATCGGAGCTCATTGAGAATTCAGGTTTTACCTGCACCAGTTCCGTTTTACCGAACAGAAGGCTGAGGAAAGGAGCCAGCAATGCAAAGGTGAACAATGAAAAGATAATGGTGAACAGATTGAAAAAGACATTCAAGCCTACATATCCCAAATAAGGTTTTATATAACTTATAACTCTACCGTATTTTTTCATAAGTTCCTTTTGTAATAAATATTTCTCCCTTTCCCCCCATCAGCCTGTCCTGAGCGAAGACGAAGAGCCCATCGCCCATTAGCCTGTCCCGAGCGAAGCCGAGGGGCCTACTGCCTACCGTCAACCGCCCAAATAATTATGCGGAGTGATCAGTTTAAGTTCTTCTTTAACTGTATCAGGCACTTCCAGCCCGTCAATAAAGCTGTGGATAGCCGCTTTGTCGATCTTCTCATTTTTCCTGGTCAGGCCTTTGAGTGCTTCAAAAGGCTCAGGATAATTTTCCCTACGAAGGATCGTTTGTATGGCCTCCGACACAACGGCCCAGTTATCTTCCAGGTCGGCATTGATCTTATCAGTATTTACCACCAGCTTGTTAAGCCCTTTTATCAATGATTTAAGGGCGATGATGGTATGGCCGACAGGCACACC
>DAOVZP010000183.1 GCA_030635045.1 Bacteroidota bacterium
AAACCTTCCTTGTCGGCATCGAGAATAGCTACTAAGGCTACTTCAGGAAGGTCAAGCCCTTCTCTAAGCAAGTTGACACCTACCAGGACATCAAACTCACCGAGGCGAAGGCCACGCAGGATCTCAACACGGTCGAGTGTATCAACCTCAGAATGAATATAGCGGCATTTGATATTGAGGTTCAGCATGTATTTCGTTAGCTCTTCCGCCATGCGCTTGGTAAGTGTGGTTACCAAGATCCTGTCACCTTTTTTTATTACACGGTCAATTTCTTCAAGAAGGTCGTCTATCTGGTTGGTGCTGGGCTTGACCTCTATCTCCGGATCGAGCAGGCCGGTAGGCCTTATCAATTGCTCAACAACCACACCTTCAGACCTTTGAAGTTCATAATCAGCAGGTGTTGCACTAATGTAAATGCATTGCCCGGTCACGCGCTCAAACTCATCAAATTTCAATGGCCTGTTGTCCATAGCTGAAGGAAGCCTGAAGCCATATTCCACCAAATTTTGCTTTCGCGACCTGTCACCGCCATACATGGCCCTGACCTGGGGTATGGTAACATGGCTTTCATCGATGATAAGCAACATGTCATCGGGGAAATAGTCGATAAGGCAAAAAGGCCTGGAGCCCGGCTCCCTGCCATCGAAATACCTGGAATAATTTTCTATTCCTGAACAGTATCCCAGCTCTCGCATCATTTCAATATCATAAGACACACGATCTTCCAGCCTCTTGGCTTCCAGGTGCTTGCCTGATTCCTTGAAATAGGCAGCCTGGCGGTGCATGTCATCCTGGATCTCCATGAGCGACTCTTTCATCTTATCCTGGGAAGTCACAAATACATTGGCAGGATAAACGGTAGCACTGTCCAGCTGGCTGATCGCCTTATTGCTCACAGGGTCGAATGTTTCTATGCTTTCCACCTCTTCCCCGAAAAATATGATCCTGAAAGCAAAGTCGGCATATGCAGGATAAATATCGACCGTATCCCCGCGCACCCGGAAACGGCCCCTGCTGAAATCATTTTCTGTCCTTGAATAAAGGCTGTTCACCAGCTGGAAAAGGAATTTGTTCCTGCTAACTTTTTCTCCGACCTGGATACGTGTTACATTCTGTGTGAAATCATCGGGATTCCCGATGCCGTAAATACAGGATACTGAGGATACTACAATAACATCTCTTCTTCCCGACAGAAGGCTGGAAGAAGCACTTAACCTTAACTTGTCGATCTCATCGTTGATAGAAAGGTCTTTTTCGATATAAGTGTTGGTAACAGGCAGGTAAGCTTCCGGTTGGTAATAGTCGTAGTATGAAACAAAGTACTCCACGGCATTCTCAGGGAAGAATTGCTTGAATTCCCCGTATAATTGTGCTGCCAGTGTCTTATTGTGGCTGAGGATCAGGGCAGGCCTGTTTACCTCTTGCAAGACGTTGGCTATTGAAAAAGTCTTACCCGAGCCTGTAACCCCAAGCAGCACCTGATCAGGGTCACCTCTTTTAACCCCTTCGACCAGTTGAGCGATGGCTTCCGGTTGGTCACCGGTTGGCTTGAAATCTGAGATAAGCTTTAGCTTCATTTTCCGGACTTTGTGCAAAAATAGGAAAAGGAGGCCATTATTCCCTCCCCAAAAAAACTGTTACAGGATAATGGTCGGATAATGGGATATTGTGCACCCTGAGATCATAGGATTGAAAAACAGAAGAGTGAAGGATGAAGTCGATGCGCAACGGTGGAAGATTCCCGGCAAATGTATTTCCCATTCCATATCCGGCATCCACGAATGAGTCTTCCAGTCCCGCCGATATCTTATGGTAGGCAAAGGATAGGGGAGTATCATTGAAATCACCGCAGATGATAACCGGGTACGGGCATTCTGAAATGCTTTTAACAACCACTGCTGTTTGCTTTTCCCGATTCTTGAAAGCTGAATGCAACTTCCTCAATATACTTTTTGATCCTTCCTTTAAAGCCCCTTTTTCTGTTTGCCCCTTACTGACATCTTCTACAAATTGATAATCTTCGTGCTGAAACTTGATAGATGCAAGGTGAAGGTTGTAGATTCTGAAGGTGTCCTCATCGTTGATCAGGTCTGCATAAATACCAAAGTGATGATAAGCACCGGGTATGGAAAGTGAATTTATTGCTGCTGCAGGATAATTGCTCAGGATCACCAGGGCGTCGATCCGGTATGTCTTTTTGGGGTTGTAATTAGCGTAATGGCAATAGGTGTAATGCGTCAGATCTTTCATTTCTTCAAACACGCCATTAAAGTCACGACCTCTTGCTGAGAATTCCTGTATGCATGCGATATCTGCCTGTTGTGATCCTATGAAGGAAAAAATCCCGCTTCGTATTTCCGCATGCTCAATGCCGCTATTGCTATGAACCATGTTCTGTACATTATAACTGAGCATTTTCATTACTCCTGTTTCCGGGGCCTCCCTGCCGGGCAGTATCTGTACATGTCTGATAAAAGCTTGGTATCCAATGAGTACTACGACCAGCGACAGCAATAACTTCCTTTTTCCCCTGATCAGCCAGTAAAGAAAGAACAACAGGTTTATAAGTAGGAGGGCAGGATATGCAAGTCCCAGGAAGGCAAAAACAGTAATAATGCCGGGGTTCACATAAGCAGAAAGGTATGAGCTAAGCAGTAAAACGGCAAATATTATATTTATCAGCCATATCAATCTGCTGATTATGCCGGTTTTGCTTTTTCTTTGCCTGTGACTCATTAAGCTCTGTCTTAGCGGTGTGTCATCTTTAAATAAGAGACTGCCCTGCCGGATGAAAGTTTAAGGTAATAAATGCCCGGGCCCAGTCCTGAGGCCGACCATTTTACCTGGTGCTTGCCACTGTTTAAAGCAGCGTCTACCGGAACACCAACTACCTGCCCGGCCATATTGAAAACTTCTATCCTTACATGCATCTGTTCATTCAGGTCAAAATGCAGGATCGTTTCATCGGCAAAAGGGTTCGGGTAGTTCTGGTAAAGTGTGAATGCTTCATTCTCGATCTTATTCTCAGCTACTGAGATGGGAATGTCAACCACTGCCGTGAATATCTCCTGGTCATAGCTTCCTGCGCGGTCGTCAGTCCATACAGGTACGATCTTGCCATCATAGGCATCTATGCCGATATAATCCCCGAAACGGACATTGCTGTTTGGTGTTGCACCGTTGAATGTTTCACTGCTCAGCCTGCTGTTTGTCCAGGTGCTTCCCGCATCATCAGAATAGGCGAGGTATGCATTCATTTCAGATGGCCCTTCGCGTTCATCATAATATACCACTGCGATCCTGCCGTTGTCATCACATTGAATAGCAGGCCAGTATTGATGGTTCAGGGCCACATCATTCACCAGGATAGGCTCAGCCATCCAGGTATCCCCATGGTCGGTCGATCGCTGGAACCAGATATCGTCAGTACCATTCCGCCTGTCGGCCCATACCACATAAACATTACCTCCGGAAGCGTGATCAGAGTAGTCGACACAGATAAATGGGAAAGAAGTATTTGACTGCGAGCCATAGGTGCTGATATATGTATCTGCCCCAAAGCTGTTACCGCCATCCAGGCTGCGGTCGAATTTGAGTCCGCCATCCCACCATACAACATATATATTACCATTGGTGCCTGTAGCAATGTTTGCTCCCTGTCCTGAGTAGTTATCACCAACTTTAAGTGTCGGCCCCCAGTTTGCAGCTCCAATGTCTGATTTCCTGAATTTGATTCCGTATTCCGGCCCGAAGCTTCTCCATACGATCATCACATTATCGTAGGTGGAATTTGTCGTTACCGGGTCACAAAAGATCCATTCTTTATCTTCTCCCTGCATTCCGCTGCCGGGTACTGCAACAGCATGCAATGTAAAGCTTTCACCATTATCAGTTGATTTATAAAGCAGCATATCCCTGTTATAATTTACAACAGGCTTTCTTGAGGTACTGCTGAGGTAGAAGTGCCCCGAAGCGTCGCTGGTCAATACCGGGTCACTCTGCGAGAGGTGGTCCGGCAGTGGATCGGGGAGAAGCTGGCTTTCCGACCATGTGATGCCCCCGTCATGGGAATAGGAATAGCCGATCCTGCGTATAACGTTGGGTTCCTGCCAGCCAAGGCGAAAATCGCGCCAGGCTGCCACAACGATATTTGGATCAGTGCGGCTGATCCTGACAGTAGGCTCATTCTGGGGTGTGGTCTCAAACGAAATATTGTAATTGACAAAAACCGGGCTGTCTGAAAGGTCTTTTAAGGGGTAAACACCCTGGTGATCAAGTTCAAAGGCATGCAGCTCATTCTCCTGTGCAAGACTTATAGTTGAAAGTGAGCATATCATCAGCCCGACAAGTAGATATTTTTTCATCCCTGTTTATTTTTTATTGCTTTGATTAAAAAGCAGTTCTTTTTCTTCTTTTGTAAGGCTGTCGTAGCCGGAGCGTGAAATTTTGTCTAATATTTCATCGATCCTTCTTTGTTTGGCTGCGCGATTCTTGTTGTAACTTTGATCCGTGACCGGACGGCTGGCTTTTTTTGTTTTGGCCCTGGGTTTCCTTTTTATGGTATGCCCCGTTTTTTTTCTGTATGTGATTTTTGGAAATAGTTTGCTGATATCTTTTCCTTTACGCAGATAATATATGTAGAAGAACCCATATACAGCACCACCGATATGAGCAATATGCCCTCCGGCATTCCCGTGACGGATCATAAAGAAGTCGATGATAAAAAGTGCCAGGGCCAGGTAAAATATCTT
>DAOVZP010000248.1 GCA_030635045.1 Bacteroidota bacterium
CACCAGCAAGGCACTTATACACCGGATACAGAGGAACGCTGGATGGGAAGTATTGCCATGAACGGCAATGGAGATATCGCGCTTGGCTACTCTGTTTCAAGCTCTGATGTTTATCCCTCAATAAGGTATACGGGCAGAAGAGCGGGTGACGCACTCGGACAGATGACTATCACTGAGGTTGAGGTGAAAGCAGGCCTGAGCTCCCAGTCGGGCATCAACCGCTGGGGCGATTACAGTTGCATGTCGGTTGATCCTGTCGATGATTCTACCTTCTGGTTTACAACCGAATATCGTAAAGCATCAAACTGGGGTACATTTATATCCTCATTTGACCTTGGGCCCCTGACCCCTCCAACAGCTTATGCGGGAGCGGATACAACTATTTGCCAGAATGAACTTTATCCCGCTAACGGAGTCGTTACAAGTGCACAATCAGTGCTATGGACAACCGCCGGTGATGGTATTTTTCAGAGCCCTAACAATGTGAGTACTTTCTACCTCAGAGGTAATGGTGATATTGCCAACGGACAGGTGACCCTTGCCCTGACAGCTTATGGCTATGAAAGCGGGTGGGAAACTACCGACAGTGTACTGGTATTCCTTTCGGAGGAACCTATGGCAGATGCAGGCAATGACACCCTCCTGTGTACCGGTGAAGTGTTGCAACTTGACGGCATGGCCACTAACTATGATCTGCTTGCCTGGCGTACCGCCGGCGATGGCAGTTTTAGTGATACCACCGTACTGAATGCCATATATACTCCGGGATCAGGTGATATTGCCAACGGATCAGTTGTACTGACCCTGGTAGCCAAAGGGATAACAGGATGTGTCGGCGAAGATGATGACGACATGATCGTGACCATTGACGAATGCACAGGAATTAATGATCCTGATGACAATGCACTTAGCCTGGGCGTGAGACCGAATCCTAATAACGGCATTTTTTCTTATGACATAAGCTCGGAAATATCTGCAAATGTTGTGGTAGAAGTCCTTAACCTTCAAGGTCAGCTTGTTTTCACGCAAAGGTTAAGCGGGCTTGCAGGTGAATATACAGGTACTATCAACATTGGAAACAACCCGAAAGGGATCTATTACCTCCGGATCAACAACGGGCAGGATGTCCGTATTGAAAAGGTTCTGGTACAATAGTTAAAAATACATATTATCTTTGGGGCGCTGTTTGATATTCATTCAGCACCCCTGATTTATCTAAACCTGATAGTGATATGAAGAAAGTACTACTCCCACTACTAATTGCTGCTATTTCAATAAGCATGGCCAGTGCACAGCCAGAAAGTTTTGCTCCCAGCCAGGTTAAAAAGGCAACACATTTTCGAAAAACACCTCCACTTCGTGAGATGACCATTATCCTTCCCGGCGAAAGGGACAGGAGCTGGAAAGACGGAATTATCCGGAATGAAGTGATGGATGATGTATTTGACACAGATAATTCACTGCCCAATGGCCCGGACCCTGTAGCACAAAGATTTGACGGACAAACAGCTCACCGCGGGCCTAATGTGAACTTCGATGGTGTTGGAAATGTGAATGGGGTACTCCCGCCTGACACCGATGGTGATGTTGGCCCCAACCATTACTTTCAGATGATCAACCTGTCATTCTCGATATACGATAAGAGTGGTACACAGCTTTATGGCCCTGTTGACAACAGCACCCTGTGGAACGGCTTTATCGGCCCCTGGACGGGAACCAATGATGGCGACCCTATATTGCTTTACGACAGCGAGGCCGACCGTTGGATGGCCAGCCAGTTTGCGATCAATACCAGCAACGGCACATATTGGGAACTCATCGCAATTTCTGAAAGCGGAGATCCGCTCGGAGCGTATTACCAGTATGCATTTGAATTTCCTGCTTTTAATGATTACCCTCACTTTGGTATCTGGCATGACGCCTATTATGCACACTTTAATATGTTTGGATCGTATCATCGTGGTGCTGCGGCCGCTTTTGAGCGGGATAAAATGCTGGCAGGGGATTCAACAGCCCTGATGATCCTTTTCGATATGCCTGACGGCAGTGACCAAACTAATATGCTCCCCGCTGATTTTGACGGACCTCCGCCACCCTCAGGGACACCAAACTACTTTATCAATTTTAAAGATGATGCCTGGGGCTATGCCTATGACAGGCTCGTAATATGGGAATTCATTCCCGACTGGAACACTCCTGCAAACTCAGTATTCCAGGAGGCATTTGTATTGCAGACCGAAGCCTTCGACTCCCAGCTTTGTGATGCGCCACGCTGGCGTTGCATTGATCAGCCCGGTGTTTCAACCAGGCTTGAGGCATTGAACGACAGGCTGATGTTCAGGCTTCAGTACAGGAACTTTAGCGACCATTTTGCCATGGTGCTAAACCATACGGTTGACGTGGATGGCAATGGCCTTGCCGGGATACGATGGTATGAACTTCGTGATTCACTGAGCGGTAATGGCTGGGAGATCTATCAGCAAGGAACATATTCACCTGATAATTATCACCGCTGGATGGCCAGCATCGCCATGAATGGGAACGGGACCATAGCCATGGGATTCACCATCTCAGGAGAGGATACCATCTACCCGTCGATCCGTTATACGGGAAGGCATAAAGATGCTCCCTTGGGTGAAATGAACTACCAGGAGATCGAACTGGTTTCCGGACTTGGTTCACAGGGCTCCTACAGCCGATGGGGCGACTACGCCATGACCTCCGTTGATCCGGTTGATGATACCACCTTCTGGCATACCAATGAATATTGCATCGGAGGCTGGAAGACCAGGATCGCCTCTTTCGACTTTGGGCCTATCGATGCCCCTACTGCTTATGTAGGGCCTGATACCAGCGTATGTGAAAATGAAGTATTTTATCGTACTGCCGTAGTCACCAACGAGAAAAGCGTCCTTTGGGAAACCGATGGCGATGGCATCATTCAGAATAAAAGGAGTGTAAGCCTCGGATACCTTCGTGGCCAGCAGGATATGCAAAACGGTAGCGTTAACCTCTGGTTAACTGCCAGCGGCTATGTCGAAGGGCAGATCGCCAGGGACAGCCTTGTCCTGGGCGTCGATACCTTGCCAACAGTTGTTGCAGGGCCGGATACTATTATCTGCATTGGGCAGTCATTGCAGCTCAATGGCTTTGCATCGGCTTATGATTCAGTGAAATGGTTCACCGATGGGGATGGCATGTTTGATGATGTCATGTCCCTCGCACCGGTTTATACACCCGGAAATAATGATACCACAAACAAGCAGGTAGAGATTACGCTGGCTGCATTTGGCACTTATTGTGATAGTACGGCATCCTCGCTGGACCTTACCCTGGATATTTGCACAGGGCTTGCTGAGCCGGGCGATGAACTCTTTATGAAGGTGTTTCCAAATCCTACAAGGGATAAATTCAGGCTGAAGATCACCGGCATGGACCAGGACTTCCTGAACCTGCATATTACCAACAGCCATGGGCAATTGGTATTCCGTTACCATATAGAAGATTTTAAAGGGGAATACAGCAATACCATCGACATGAGCTATTTCATACCGGGAATTTACTATCTGCAGGTTCGTAACGACAGCTTTATTAAGACCGTTAAGCTGGTTAAATACTAGGGAGCTCAGAAATCAGAACTCTGAACTCAGAACTCAGAACTCTGAACTCTGAACTCTGAACTCTGATATCTGAGTTCTGAGTTCCCTAGTATTTAACCAGCTTAACGGTCTTAACAAAGCTGTCGTTACGAACCTGCAGATAGTAAATTCCCGGTGTGAAATAGCTCATGTCGATGGTATTGCTGTATTCCCCTTTAAAATCTTCTATATGGTAACGGAATACCAATTGCCCGTGGCTGTTGGTGATAAGCAGGTTC
>DAOVZP010000339.1 GCA_030635045.1 Bacteroidota bacterium
ATCAAATATCCCATTATCCAGGCAGGCATGATATGGTGCAGCGGTTGGGAACTGGCTTCTGCAGTGAGCAATGCCGGTGGGCTTGGCCTTATCGGAGCCGGCTCGATGTACCCTGAAATCCTCCGTGAGCATATCAAGAAATGCAAAGCCGCCACCAGCAAGCCTTTTGGCGTAAACCTTCCGTTGATATATCCGCAGATGGATGAGATCGTTGATGTCGTGATCGAAGAAGGGATCAGGATCGTATTTACTTCTGCCGGCAATCCCAAAAAATGGACCCAACATTTTCATGATCACGGAATTAAGGTCGCACATGTAATTGCCAATGTTAAGTTCGCCATGAAATGCGAGGAAGCCGGTGTGGATGCTGTAGTGGCAGAAGGCTTCGAGGCCGGAGGGCATAACGGGCCGGAGGAAACAACTACGATGACACTCATACCCATGGTCAGGGAAGCTATAAAATTGCCTTTGATTGCTGCCGGTGGCATTGCAACAGGCAGGGGGATGATGGCAGCAATGGCACTGGGGGCTGAAGGGGTCCAGATAGGGAGCCGGTTTGTAGCATCTGAAGAGTCTTCAGCACATGAAATGTTTAAGAAGAGTGTGATTGCAGTAAAAGATGGCGACACTGCCCTTAGCCTGAAAAAATTGATTCCGGTAAGGTTGGTAAAGAACGATTTCTATTTACGCGTAAAAGAACTTGAGAATAGCGGGGCCGGCAGGGAAGAACTAATGGAATTATTGGGCAGGGGCCGTGCCAAACTGGGGATGTTCGAGGGTGACATGCAGGAAGGTGAACTGGAGATCGGACAAATAGCTGGGCTGATCAATGAGATTAAACCTGCTGCAGTAATCCTTGAGGATATCCTGGAGGAATTTGAAGAAGAACGCCTGAAACTGCTTCAAAATATTTTTTAAGACCACTCAAAGAGCCTCATAATTAAGCCGTAATATGTTTTTGATTTTCAGCTAAATTCATATCTTTGTGTTTTAACCTTCACATTGATTTACATAGTATTTAAGCATGGATTTTTTATTTACCGAAGAACAGGAAATGATTCGTCAGGCCGCCCGTGACTATGCAGAAAGGGAATTGATCAAGGATGTTCTCGAACGGGACGAAAAGGCTGAAATGCCGACGGAGCATGTCAAAAATCTCACAGAACTTGGTTTTTTTGGAATGATGGTAAGCCCTGAATGGGGTGGAGGTGGTATGGATACTTTGTCCTATGTCCTGGCCATGGAAGAATTATCTAAGATTGATGCTGCCACAAGCGTGATCTTATCGGTACATAATTCGCTGGTTTGTTATGGGGTTGAAAAATATGGCAACAAAGCTCAAAAAGAGAAATATCTGAAGCCCCTCGCAACAGGTGAGAAGAAAGGTGCCTTCCTTTTATCTGAACCGGAAGCAGGGTCCGATGCAACGTCCCAGAGAACAATAGGAGAAGATAAGGGTGACCATTATCTTGTTAATGGCACTAAAAACTGGATTACAAGTGCGAACCTGGCATCTGTCTATCTGGTAACGGTTCAAACCCATCCGGAAAAGAAACACCATGGTATCAATGTACTGATCGTTGACAAGGACACGCCCGGGATCACACTTGCCCCTCATGAGGATAAAATGGGAATGCGTAGCTCCGATACACACTCAGTGATGTTCAGTGATGTAAAAGTGCCAAGGGAAAACAGGATTGGCGATGATGGTTTTGGGTTTAAATTTGCCATGAAAGCCCTGGAAGCGGGCAGGATAGGTATTGCTGCCCAGGCCGTCGGTATCGCTGCCGGGGCTATGGAAAGAGCAATTCAATATTCAAAGGAGCGAAAAGCATTTGGAAAGCTGATCAGCGAGCATCAGGCCATTGCCTTTAAACTGGCGGATATGGCTGTTAAGGTGGAAGCTGCAAGAAATCTCGTATATAAAGCTGCCTGGCTCAAAGATAACGGGCATCCTTTTAGCCTGGCCAGTGCCATGGCAAAACAATTTGCAGCTGATTCAGCCATGGAGATCACTACTGAAGCTGTTCAGGTGCTTGGCGGCTATGGCTATGTTAAGGAATACCACGTGGAAAGGCTTATGCGGGAGGCAAAACTTACCCAGATATATGAGGGAACCTCGGAAATTCAAAAAATTGTAATTTCGCGATCAATACTTAAATAGTGTTGAGTGTTGAGTTTTGAGTGTTGAGTTAGTTATAAGTTCGAAAGTTTAAGTTATAAATTGCCTAACGCCCAAAATCTTAGCCATTTAGCCATTTAACAACCAATAATAAAAACATATGAAAATTCTGGTATGTATTAGTAATGTTCCGGATACCACAACCAAGATCCGGTTTACCGATAACAACACGGCTTTCGATGCCACAGGGGTTCAATGGATCATCAACCCCTGGGATGAGCTGGCCTTAACCCGGGCACTTGAGCTGAAAGAGGCGTCCGGGGAGGCGATAGAAAAGATCACTGTGATCAATGTTGGCCCCCAGACTACCGAACCGACAATCAGAAAAGCATTGGCAATCGGAGCTGATGATGCAGTCCGCATTGATGCCAAACCTGAAGATGCTTATGCCGTTGCGTCAAACCTCTCGGCATATCTCAAAGACAATCCTTACGATATCATCCTTTGTGGGATCGATTCAAGTGATTATAATGGTTCGCTGGTAGGCGGGATGCTTGCTGAATTCCTTGATCTTCCATCTGTATCGTCTGTGTCAAAATTGGATATTGATGGTGGTGACATTAAGCTGAACAGGGAGATCGATGGCGGCTCTGAGGTATTGTCTACTGTCGTGCCCTTTGTTGCTATTGTACAAAAAGGAATTGCCTTCGAGCCCAGGATCCCCTCCATGCGTGGTATCATGATGGCAAGGAAAAAACCATTGAATGTTGTTCCCTCCGGTGGTGAAA
>DAOVZP010000170.1 GCA_030635045.1 Bacteroidota bacterium
ATTATAAACACTTAATAGACCTTTATCTTTTACACCATGGATTCTACAATTTATCCTTTCAATTGCAGGATTCGGATATATTAGAAATGTTCCCTTTGATATATTCTGAGGCTCAAGTATTCCAACCGATTGACATCCTGGCGTGTCGCAACCAAAACTATCTACTTTCAGTAGCCACATTTGTTGAGGATCATAAACCGTCATTGTTTGACCTGTCGCAATATAACCTCCATCTGAAGTTAGATGGAGATCATATATATTATTCATATGCCATTCCAGGTCATTAAAATGTTCATATTCACGCCACCAAATACTATCACCATATTCGTCGATTTTACAAATCCAACCACAGCTGTTCATCCAATCCATTCCATTTACATCATCGTGTCTATACCCGCACAAGATATAACCATCACTGTGATCCGGATATATCCCATGTACTTTATTCCACAAATGCTGGTCTCCCACTGTTTTCGACCACAAAACCTCTCCTTCAGTTGATACTTTAGTGAGATGCACTTTTGTGAGTAGTAAATCATCAAAGGTTGTGTCTGATATAGATGCTGCACACATATAATTTCCATCATTTGATTCGCATACAGTAACTAAGAGGTCTTCGTATGGCCCACCCAGATTCAATTCCCATTGAAAAACCCCATTCTCATCAACCTTTAATATATATGGATCTCCTGTTCCAATGTTTGTGGCAAAATAATAATAGAAGCCTATTAAATACCCACCATCTGAAGTCTCAATTACATTATATCCCTTATCAAGTGAATACATCGGAGGTTTACCATATTTTGATCGCCATTCCTCCTGTCCATTATAATCCGTTTTTAACAAGAGTACATCTGAATTATATTGTTCCACTGCGATGGATCCAATAAATATGATTCCATTATCAGAAGTTTGCTTGCATTGATTGAAAATAGTATAATCTAAGTAAGTTGTATCCGGATAGCGCTTTGTGAAATTTGTGTCTCCGTTTACATTAAAATTATAATAGATCGCGTGTCCATTGTAACCATATTTATCCCGAGTTCCTGCTAAAATTAAATCTCCAGAAGTCGAAGCTATAAGCGAGTTCGTATAACCTGCCCAATAAGCATAAGGATATCCTCCATACGTGCGCCAATAAACAAGTTCTCCATTCACCTCGGCTTTTCCAATAAATACCGACCTGTCCGGATATAATGAATCTTCCGTAACTCCGCTAAAGAAATAACTGTCATTGTATTCGATAACTGATAAACCAATTGAGAATGTATTATTAGGATTATAACTTATATTAAAATAAGTGGATTGCGTAAACACGAAATTATTTGTGATTACTATAATCAGGATTGATAAAAAAAGTCTTTTCATCATACTACAGTAAGCTTATTAGTTTCATCAAGCTCGCGGATCTCCAGATGCATGGCAGCCGGGATTGGGCATTGGGCATTAGGCCCTTCGACTTCGCTCAGGACAGGCTGTTGGGCGGAATGCAGAAGGAATAAGGCATATAACCAGCCTTCAGCCACCAGCCCTCAGCATCCTAATAGTTTTCCGCCTTCTCTTCAAAATACCCCTGCGGATGTCCGCAAACCGGGCATTTTTCAAGTGCCTTTTCACCGTAATGGACATGTCCGCACTTGCGACAGAACCATTTGATCTTCTCATCACGAATGAAGACACGGCCTTCTTCAAGGTTTCCAAGAAGCTTGAGGAACCTGGCTTCATGGTCGGCCTCTATTTTGGCGATCAGCTTAAAAGCTGCAGATATACGTTTGAATCCCTCTTGCGCGGCAACTTCGGCAAACTCCGGATAGAGCTTGGTCCATTCTTCGTTTTCACCCATGGCAGCGGCTTTGAGGTTTTCTTCCGTACCGGCGATCATACCGGCAGGATAAGCCGCAGTGATCTCCACATCGCCACCCTCCAGGAATTTGAAAAAGATCTTGGCATGTTCTTCCTCGTTCAGTGCTGTCTCCGCGAAAAGAGCTGAGACCTGCTCATAACCATCTTTTTTGGCCTGCTTGGCGAAAAAAGTATAACGATTCTTTGCCTGCGATTCGCCGGCAAAGGCCTTTAGCAGGTTCTTTTCTGTTTGTGTTCCTTTGATACTTTCCATAATTATTTTTGATATTTTGGTTTAGTCCAATGAATTGAATTCACTCTTGCCGACACCACAGATAGGGCAGGTCCAGTTATCCGGAAGATCCTCAAATGCAGTGCCGGGTGGGATATTTTTCGTTGGATCACCCTGCTCCGGGTCATAAATATATCCACAGACCACGCATTGGAATTTCTTTAATTCGGATTCGGGTTTCACCTCCGGATCAGCCGGTTTTGATTTATCGGTATAGGTCGGGGCATTTTCGGGCGAGAGGCCCTTGATCACATCCCTGTAGTATCCGTAAGTGAGTGGCGGGAGCTTGCCGTCAAGCACTTCAGCCTCCACTGCAAGTCCGATAAACATGATGTGTGAACCGGTATCGACCTCCTCCTGAACTTCACAGTCGATATATGCGATGCTCTTATCCAGAACTATAGGCGCACCGGATTTGCCTGTTTTGAAGTTCGTATTTTTGAATTTATCAACATCCCGTCCGGACTTGAACCCCCAGGGACCCAGAAATTCAAGGTCACAATCCTGCTGCAGGACAGAAATGGAGAAAACCTTACTCTTCCTGATATACTCAGTGGTAAGGTTGTCTTTGTGCGTTGCAACTGCAAAGCGGGCAGGTTCCGCAGAAACCTGGAAAACGGTGTTTGAAATATGGCCGTTCAGCTTTTCACCATCCTTTGAACTGACGATGTACAGGCCATAAGTTAGCTTGAAAAATGATTTAATGTCCATTGATCCTCTTTTGAAGGATAAATGTAAGGATTTTTACTGCCGGGGCAAAGGAGAAAGTGTATAAATTATCGAAACAGATCAATTATATGACTTACTCCTGAAGCCAGGCAATGATCTTCTCATCATAGGGTTTTCTTTTTGGAGATACCATATCCACCAAGTCTCCATTCTCATCTATCATAAATTTTTGAAAATTCCAGGATACCTTAGCATCCATTACGCCGTTATTTTCTTCTTTGGTAAGCCATTCATACAGGGGATGGATGTCTTTGCCCTTTACGGAGATCTTAGCCATCATGGGAAAAGTAACCCCGTAATTGATAGTGCAGAATTCCTTTATCTCTTCATTGGTGCCGGGTTCCTGCCTCAGGAAATTATTTGCCGGAAAACCTATGATGGTAAAATCATCACCACCGTATTCCTCATATAATTTCTGGAGATCTTCATATTGAGGCGTATGGCCGCATTTGGAAGCAACGTTTACCACCAGTACTTTCTTTCCCTTGAATTGAGATAAACTGATCTCTTCACCATCGATGGTTTTTACCGTAAAACTGTAAAAGTTGGTATCCTGTGCATTAAGGGCCATGCTGCTGAGTAAAATAATTGAGATGAATATCTTGATTTTCATTTCTTTAAAGGTTTATGAGTTAAACAATAAATGAATTAAGTTGTTCATAAGGTGCTTAGAAAGCTTTGCAGACTAATATATCTGTTAATTTCGCAAAATATTCTCCTTATATGCAGCTCGGGATTATTAATCAGCTCAACCATACAGAAAGGAAAGCTTTCCGGCTGCACATGATTTATTCGGCCATCGAAGGGATCATTATGGGCGTACTGGCCCTTAACGAATACGTATTCATATACAGCCTGAGAGGGACAAACTACCAGCTGGCATTTTTGTTCCAGTTCAGCGTGGTGGTGTTTATATTCCTTTTTATTTTTAACCAGTTCCGAAAGCGTATCGGGAACAAGCGCCGGATGCTCAGAGTTACCGGCTTGCTTACACGACTCCCGCTCTTGCTGCTGTTTTTTATACCCGCAGATGAGTCAGCCCTGAGCGGGCAATCGGGATGGCATTACCTGTTCATGTTTGTTTTCCTGATATACTTTTTTGGCAACATTATCATATTTCCGGCTATAAATGTATTGTTAAAGACAAACTACCGGCATGAATATTTTGGCAAGCTATACAGCTACGCCACTTCCCTGAACAAGATCATTATCCTGGCCTCGACCTTTGCTTATGGATTGTTGCTGGACGCTGATAATTACGCTTTCAGGTATGTCTTTCCGCTTATTGGCATACTTGGTGTAATATCACTGTATGTCCTTTCCGGGATTGATTATTCGAAGGTGGTTCAGCACCCTGCGGCATTGAGGTTTAAGGATTCAATTAAGGAATCCTGGCGGAATATTGTAAACATTCTGAAAACAAATAAGCCATACCGTCATTTTGAGATCGGTTTTATGTTTTACGGGTTTTCCTTCATGATCTCCATCACCATCATCAACATATTTTTTCAGGATGCCCTGGGGCTGAATTATTCCAGTGTAGCTTTTTATAAGAATTCCTATAATATCATCGCTATACTGCTCTTGCCATTTTTTGGGAAACTTCTCAGCAATATTGATCCCCGGCGCTTTGCAGCCATCACTTTTGCAGCTCTGTTTATGTATATTTTCTTTCTGCTGATGACCGATTACTTTCCCGGATATGTTGATTTCCTGGGGATCAGGATCTACTATATGCTTATTATTTCCTTCCTTTTTTATGGGATATTTGCAGCCACCATGTCCTTGTTGTGGTTTATCGGTTCAGCATATTTCTGCAAGCCTGAGGAGGCCGACGATTATCAATCAGTGCATCTTTCCCTTACCGGCGTCCGTTCCTTATTCGCCCCGATCTTAGGCGTCTTCTTTTATGAATTGATAGGTTTTGCGGGCACATTTATACTCACCATGGCCATACTTGTGATTGCAATGGGCCTGATGCGATGGTCGTATCGCAGGGATAAGCTGCAAGTAAGGAATAAGTAAAAAGGAAAAAGGGAAAAGGAATAAGGAAAAAGGGCGATTTTATCACCTTCCTGCCCACAGCCC
>DAOVZP010000288.1 GCA_030635045.1 Bacteroidota bacterium
CTTGATCAGGCAATCGCGATCATAAGTGATTCTTCAAAACCTTACAAAGTCAAAATGCTGATAGCTAAGATTCAGAGAAAGCCATCGAGATACAAGAAGCCCATTATTAATGGATTGGTCAGGAAACGTTACCTGAGTGAGCAACGCAAAAGGTTTCTGATATTTACATACAGGCGTTACCCTACAGCCAACCCGGGATATAGAAAAGATCTGGTGGAATATTGCCGCAGGCTGGTATTAAGAAAAACCGAATCAGAGCCCGATGTTCCTTTGCTTATCGGGCTTTCAGGTGCATGCCGCTTCTCAGGGAAATTCTTTAAGACAAAAGAGGAGCGCAAAATAGCTAAAACACGGATAAAGGAGATTGTAAAGGAAAGTGAGATAGACAAGGCTATTGATGAAACCATTCAGGCCATTCAGGCAGCAGTCATGGCTGCTGTTGTTACTTCCGCTGCTGTCACTGCCAGCACCAGCCAGGGTTGATCTTAAAAAGGCTTTTTGTGATAATCAAAGGTCTGGTTGTCCCTGAACTTTTTGATCTTCTGTGCAAGATGGAGAAAGATCTCCAGATTATTCTCTGCCAGCCATACCAATGCCGGTTTCCTTTCATTGCAGGCATCTGCAAAGACCAGCAGGAAATCCATTTTATGGTTTTTTAACCACTCATAGGCTTTTGGGTTCTTGTCGATGGCACCATCCAGCGCTGCCAGCTGTGGATATTTATTTGCCATCAGCCACGTAAATGCTTCTTCACTACCACGGATAGCGCTGGAGAGTGCAGCCAGCTCAGGATATCCGTTCTGTACCAACCAGTTGTAGATCTTTTCATTTTCATCGAAAGTCTCTCCGAAAGCCATAAGTATTTTGGGAGGGTAATGAAGCATGATCGATAATATTTACAAGTTTAGCCGAATACTTTGGTTTTAATGCCGGCACGGTTCACCATTTCTGCGATCTCAGATAATTTCTCAAATGATATTTTTTGCAGGTCTTGCTCGGGTGTTGCACGGTCAATGGAATAAATCATTACATATTCCGGGTTGATCTTAACAAGCAACTTGACCCATGCCTCTATTTCATCATCGGTGGTATTGTCAATAAAAGTACCATTGTGGGTGCCTCTTAGAAATAATGTCTGTACTATCAGCTTCCCGCTGAACAGGCACAGCTGCTCAACTACCTGCCCTAAGGTTAATTTTCCTGCCGCCTGGTTGATGAGCTGAAAGACTTTCTCACTGCCTGCATCCAGCTTTTGAATGTTGTTATCGACTGATAAGAGGGCATCAAAAACTTGCTTTCTATGAAGCATGCTTGCATTGGATAATACGGTGATCTTTGATTCAGGATAGTACTGGTCCCTGAGGCTAATCGTATCTTCTATGACTTCAGGAAAATCGGGATGTATTGTTGGCTCTCCATTGCCGGCAAAGGTAATGGCATCCGGGGCCTGGCCGTTCTCTTTCAGGCTCTTCAGCTTTTTTTCAAGGAGCTCTTTCACCTCATGCCGGCCCGGCAGGCCTCCCCCTCCCTCAGGCTTTTTATGGGTCCAGCCACATTCACAATATACGCAGTTGAACGTACAGTATTTGTAATCTACGGGAAGCAGGTTTATTCCAAGCGAAACGCCAAGCCTCCTGCTCATCACCGGGCCAAATACTGTCTCATGAAATAGAAACCCACTCATTGAAATACTTTTGATAAAGATAATGATTTTAGTTTTAGGCATTGCTATGTACAGCGAAGAAACTTGTATTTGACAACTAATAATAAGTGCTGATCTTGCAATTATAGTAATACGTAGTACCTTATAACTGATACCAAATAATCACTACATTTGCCTTCTGTCAATGATGAGCAGCCTTAAGCAAATAAGGGAGCCTGTGAAGGATCACATCCTGAAGTTTGAAAAATATTTTCGTGCTTCCATGAAGAGCAATGTGCCAATGCTTGACAGGATCACAAGGTATATTGTGAACCGGAAAGGCAAGCAGATGAGGCCCCTCTTCGTATTTCTTTCGGCAGAAATTGCCGGTGGGGTGAATGAATCTACATACCGGGGAGCCGCACTCGTGGAATTGTTGCATACTGCAACACTGGTGCATGATGATGTGGTGGACGATTCGAATGAGCGCAGGGGCTTTTTTTCCATCAATGCCCTGTGGAAGAATAAGATCTCGGTTCTGGTGGGGGATTTCCTTTTATCAAAGGGTTTGCTGCTTTCACTTGACAATAATGATTTTGAGTTACTGAAGATCGTTTCCAATGCAGTGAGGGAAATGAGCGAAGGAGAGCTGCTGCAAATTGAAAAAGCCAGGAAACTCGATATCAAAGAAGATATTTATTACGAGATCATACGTAAAAAAACAGCTTCCCTGATCGCCTCCTGCTGTGCATGCGGTGCATATTCATCCGGCGGAGACCGGGAGATCAGTGAAAAAATGTGGCAATTTGGTGAAATGGTAGGCATGGCCTTCCAGATCAAAGATGACCTCTTTGACTACCAGAAAGTCAATAATACAGGCAAGCCCACGGGAATAGACATCCGTGACAAGAAAATGACCCTCCCATTGATCTATTTATTGAATCATTCAGCTAAGGCAGATAAGCGCCGCATCATCAATATCATTAAGAATCACAATACAGATCCCGACAAAGTAACGGGGCTTATACAGGAGGTTATTGATGGTGGTGGCATTACTTATGCAGAAGAAAAAATGATCCATTACAGGGATCAGGCTCTTGCCATACTGGATAGCTTTGATGCTTCTCCGGCCAGGAAATCCATGTCGGACCTGGTCCTGTTTACCATAGAAAGAGATAAGTAAGGCTTACTTAGCATATGAGGCAGTAATTAAAGGGAAACTTATCCTTTACATACCGGCCTGCCAGGTGCTATTTTTAAACCATGCAGCAATTTTTGAAGTTCGGAATGAGTTATTATTGGAAATAATGATGTTTTGTACCAAACTCTGATCATTGCCTTTTTATTCTCCATTACTGGTAGCGGCCTCGAGCCATATGCTGCCCAGGCTTGTGTCTCGGAGCAGGAAATGCAGTTGTATGAACTTATCAATGACTACAGGAGAGAGCACAATCTGCCCGCCATTCCGTTATCCCCGTCATTATGCTTTGTGGCGGGTGCACACGTTTGGGACCTGAATGCCAACCAGCCTGACAGGGGACGGTGCAATATGCACAGCTGGTCGGATTCGGGGCCATGGGCTGAATGTTGCTATACCGATGACCACAAGCGTGCCCGCTGTATTTGGTCAAAGCCGGCGGAACTGACCGGTTATGAGGGTTCTGGGTATGAAATAGCGTATTATAGTTCCTGGCCGGCCGATGAGCATCAGGATATGGCCGGAGCTGCCATGGAAGGATGGATAGGAAGCCCTGGGCATAGACAGATGATCATAAATGA
>DAOVZP010000109.1 GCA_030635045.1 Bacteroidota bacterium
CCCAAAACATCGAATCAGTTCATCCTGCTTCCCGGCAATGCACGTCGCAGGTATAAAATGCTCCTGGGAACCCAGGATGCTTTTATCAAGGAATCGGTAGAGTCAGCATTCAATAAATATTTTGACAAGGAAGGCAAAAAACTAGGTATTATTGCCTGTGGGATCGCTTACAATTATCTTGTTGAAAACTTCCCGGAACAAAAAGTTCCGCACCCTGTCCTAAAGATCGGGCAATATCCACTACCAAAGAAACTTATTGAGAAGATGTATCAGGAATGTGATGAGATACTGGTCCTGGAAGAAGGCTACCCGCTTGTAGAAGAATCTATAAGAGGATATATGAACAATGGCAAAACCATTCATGGCCGCCTTGACGGCACCTTACCGAGGGATGGAGAACTGAATCCCGGCATTGTTGCAAAAGCATTCGGCATATCCGTCTTTGAAGGAAGGGAACCTTCCGGCAATGTTGTAGGCAGGCCCCCTTCCCTTTGCAAGGGTTGTCCGCATATCTATTCTTATAATGCCCTGACTGAAGCGCTTGAAAAATACGCCAAAGGAAGGGTGTTCTCCGATATTGGATGCTACACACTGGGTGCCCTGGAGCCCTTCACAGCCATTGACACATGCGTCGACATGGGTGCATCGATCACCATGGCTAAGGGAGCTGCTGATAACGGCTTAGTCCCGGCTGTTGCTGTTATCGGTGATTCTACATTCACACACTCAGGCATGACAGGGCTTCTCGATGCTATAATCAGCAAAAGCCCTGTTACGGTGATGATCCTCGACAATGAAACTACCGCCATGACAGGTGGGCAGAATTCCAATGCCCACGGAAAGATAGAAGATATCTGTGCCGGGCTGGGAGTAGAAAAAGAGCATATTCATGTGTTGAACCCGATACAGAAACACCATGATGAAAACATGGCCCTGATCAAAGAAGAATTAGCATATGACGGCGTCTCCGTAATCATCCCACGCAGGGAATGCATACAGACCCTTGCTGCCAAAATAAGGGCCAAAAAGTATAAAGTTAAATCGGCAACTTAATAAAGCTATGAAGAAGGATATCATTTTAGCAGGTGTCGGAGGACAGGGCATACTGTCGATTGCTGCCATTATCGGAACCGCAGCTATGAGCGAAGACCTTTATCTCAAACAGGCTGAAGTACATGGCATGAGCCAGCGGGGCGGGGATGTTCATTCAAACCTGCGACTGTCTGACAAACCCGTCGCATCAGACCTCATACCCAAAGGACAGGCAGACATGATCATCTCTGTTGAACCAATGGAAAGTTTACGGTATGTTTCTATGCTTGCCAAAGATGGCTGGCTGATCACCAACAGCACACCCCATGTAAACATAACAAATTACCCGGAACTTGACGACATTATAAAGGAGATCAGGGCAATGCCGCAACATATCATCATTGATGCCGATGAAATTGCGAAAGACCTGGGAAACAAAAGAGCAGCTAACATGGTGATCCTCGGAGCAGCACTGCCATTTATCGGTATGGAATCACACATCTTCCATGATGCCGTCAGGACGATCTTCGGCCGAAAAGGTGAAGAAATAGTGAAGCTCAATATTGATGCTTTGCAGGCAGGATATGACTTTGCAGTTGGTGCTGTTGGCACTGACTGAGTGAATCCTGGATACTGGATACTGGATACTAGATACTGGATACTAGATTAAAGGATACTTCTTAAATATCTCCTCAGACTTCATCAGGATATCAACATACTGGGCACGTTTGTAAGTAAACGGATCTTTCAGTGTTTTCTGTGACAACTTACCCCTGAATTCGTCCAGTGTTTTGTAATTTTTCTTCTTCATCCAGGTTTCCATCTCATTCAGGATGGTGCTGATCTGCCCGATCCCGTTCTTATAGATCGTACTCACAATCTGAACGGCATCGGCACCGGCAAGTATCATTGAGATAACATCTTCGCCGGTAAAGATACCTGTGTTGACACAAACTTTGGCATTGAGCTCGCCGTAAAGCAAGCCTGCAAAACGCAGTGCTATCCTGTTATCGTTCTGAGTTGAAAGATTATAAGGAAAATAATGTTCCTCCATGTCGATATCGATCTCCGGCTGGAATAAACGATTGAAAAGTACAAATGCATCAACACCCTTCTTATCCATTTCAGAGATCACATACAATGGGTTGGTATAATAGGGGCTCAGTTTGGCTGCTACCGGTATTTTAACGGCTTTCTTCACTTTTTCCAACAGATCAAGCTGCTCTGTAATGATAGACCTGCCATCAATCTCAAAACTTCTCGGTATGAAATAGAAATTCAGTTCCAGTCCGGCAACCCCTGTATCCTCTATCTTTTTGGCATATTCTTCCCAGGTCTCATCATATACACAGTTAAGGCTGGCAAACAAGGGAATTCCCAGGGCCTCCCTGGCTTCCTTCAGCATGGCAAGAAAAGCCTCCGGGCCGGCTTCATCAGAATCAGGATATGGAGAACCTGACATCTCTGCATGCCTGTCTGCATAGTTCTCTTCTGCCTGAAAATTCTGAAGATTTTCAAGGTGGATCTGCTCTTCAAACAGGGTTTTATAAACGACAGCAGCAGCACCTTCCTCTTCAATATTTCTCAACGCAGCAAGGTTAGTTACAAGGTTGCTGGCTCCAACGATTACAGGGTTCTTCAACTCAACCCCCATATAATTTGTTTTCAGGTCCATAGTAGTCTTAGTTAATTGTTTTATTATTGAAACAACTCAAATAATTTTTAAGCTGCATAAAAGTATGCAAAAATATTTAATCGCCCGAATCTTCACCAATCTAAAATCAATATAAATAATGTAAGTACTGCCTAAATTTACCCGAATTTAAAATGCATATACATATTATTTATTAATTTCGTGCTGCCTTTTTGAGGTATCAATTTTGAACTTGTAAAGACTTAAAAATAAAGATATTATGGCTAGAGAGAAAAAATTTATCACTTGTGATGGAAACTATGCTGCAGCTCATGTGGCATACATGTTCAGTGAAGTGGCATGCATCTACCCGATCACCCCGTCCTCAACCATGGCGGAGTATATTGATGAGTGGGCTGCTTATGGAAGAAAGAATATTTTTGGTGAGACTGTTAAGGTGGAAGAAATGCAATCAGAAGCCGGAGCAGCGGGAGCCCTTCATGGTTCTCTTCAGGCCGGGGCCCTTGCCTCTACTTTCACTGCTTCACAGGGCCTTCTGTTAATGATCCCTAACATGTACAAGATCTCCGGTGAATTCCTGCCGGCGGTATTTCATGTCAGTGCAAGAAGTATTGCCGCACATGCCCTTTCCATCTTTGGAGACCATAGTGATGTGATGTCTGTCAGGCAGACCGGCTTTGCAATGCTGGCCTCAGGGAGCATACAGGAAATTATGGATATCGGTGGCATCGCCCACCTGGCATCAATAAAATCAAAGATCCCTTTCCTTCACTTCTTCGATGGATTCAGAAGCTCTCACGAGATCCAGAAAGTGGAATATTTCGACAACGATGATGTAACAGACCTGGTCGACTATGAGATGCTGCAGAAGTTCAGGGATAATGCCCTCAACCCCGAGCATCCTGTTACCAGGGGAACTGCACAAAACCCCGACATATTCTTCCAGGCCAAAGAAGCCGGAGCACGCTTTTACGATCCTATCCCCGATATCGTGGAGGATTATATGAAGGAGATCAGCAAAATGACAGGCAGGGAGTATCATCCCTTCACCTATTATGGTGCCCCGGATGCAGAGAATATTATCATAGCCATGGGCTCCGTTACTTCCACCATTAAGGAGGTGATCGATTATAAGCTTGCAAATGGCGAAAAAGTCGGCCTCATCTCAGTACACCTGTACAGGCCATTCTCAGAAAAATATTTTATGCAGGTTTTTCCAAAGAGTGTAAAACGTATTGCAGTGCTTGACCGCACCAAGGAACTTGGCGCCAACGGAGATCCGCTGTATCTCGACATCAGGGATCTCTTCTACGGAAAGGAAAATGCTCCCGCAATCGTGGGCGGCCGTTACGGACTCAGCTCAAAAGATACTACTCCTGCAATGATCATTTCTGTTTTCGATAACCTGGAGCAGGCGATACCGATGAACCAGTTTACCGTAGGCATCATCGATGATGTTAAATACACCTCTCTTCCTCTCTTGCCTAATGTTTTGACAGCGCCAAAGGGAACCTATGAAGCGAAATTTTACGGTCTGGGATCTGATGGTACAGTAGGTGCCAATAAAAACTCCATTAAGATCATTGGCGACACCACAGACAAGTTTGTACAGGCTTATTTTGATTATGACTCCAAGAAATCAGGCGGGATCACCACTTCTCACCTGCGTTTCGGCGATTCTCCCATACAGTCGGTTTACCTGGTTAACACACCTGACTTTGTTGCCTGCCACGTGCCTTCTTATCTGAATAAGTACGACATGCTGAAAGGCCTCAAGAAAGGTGGCACATTCCTGCTCAACAGCATATGGAATGATGAAGAAACTAAGGAGCACCTGACAGATGCCATGAAGAAATATATGGCTGAGAATGACATCCGCTTCTATATTATCAATGCCACAAAGATCGCTGAAGATCTCGGACTTGGTTCCAGGACCAACACGATCATGCAATCGGCATTCTTTAAAATTGCTGAAGTGATCCCTTATGAACTGGCTGTTGAGCAAATGAAAAAAGCCATTTTGAAATCATTCGGAAAGAAAGGTGAAGAGATCGTTAACATGAACAATGCCGCTGTTGATCAGGGTGGCAATGTTACGGAGGTAAAAATACCTTCCGAATGGAAAAATATTGAGCCAAACGATAAGAAAATAAAAACAGAAGTGCCTGATTTTGTGGCCAATGTTTGTGATCCGATCAACCGGCTGAATGGTAATGACCTTCCGGTAAGTGCATTTCTTGGCCGTGAGGACGGGACCTTCCCTTCCGGTACCACCGCCTTCGAAAAACGTGGTATTGCAGTAAATGTCCCTGAATGGATCCCGGAAAACTGTATACAGTGCAACCAGTGCTCCTACGTTTGCCCTCATGCAGCCATCAGGCCATTTCTTATCAACGAAGATGAAATGAAAGAACTTCCTGAAGGTACTGCCACCATCGTGGCCAAAGGAAAAGGCTTCGAAGGCCATAACTTCAAGATCCAGGTCAGCGTGCTCGACTGTACAGGATGTGGAAACTGCGCCGATATCTGTCCTTCAAAAGAAAAATCACTTGTCATGAAGAAGCTCGAAACACAGCTTGATGAAGTGGACAGGTGGAAGCACTTCGACAGCAAGGTAGGCTATAAAGACCAATTGGTTGACAAATTCAAGACCGTTAAGAACAGCCAGTTTGCACAACCACTGTTCGAATTCTCCGGTGCCTGCGCAGGTTGTGGAGAGACACCTTACGTGAAAACCATTACCCAGCTCTTCGGGGAGCGCATGATGGTTTCCAATGCTACGGGTTGTTCTTCTATCTACGGTGGTTCGGCACCTTCGACATCTTATTGCAGCCACAAGGAATCTGGCCATGGCGTAGCCTGGGCAAACTCCCTCTTTGAAGACAATGCAGAATATGGATTCGGTATGACTGTTGGTGTAAGAAAGATGCGTGAAAGGATTGCCGACAGGTTGAATAAGCTGACCCCAAAAGCTGATACCAAAACGCAGGAAGCCATCAATGAATGGCTGGCAGGTATGGAACTTGCAGAGCCATCGAAGATCGCATCAGCCAAACTACTACCCCTGCTTTCAAAGATAAAAGACCCGCTGGCAGAAGAAGTGCTCAAACTCGAGCAATATTTCGTTAAAAAATCAGTATGGGTATTCGGTGGTGACGGATGGGCCTACGACATAGGCTTCGGAGGGGTTGATCATGTCATTGCTACCGGTGAAGATATCAACATCCTTGTCATGGATACCGAAATATATTCCAATACCGGCGGGCAGTCATCCAAAGCAACACCTGTGGGCGCCGTTGCCAAGTTTGCCGCTTCAGGTAAGAAGATCCGTAAAAAAGATCTGGGAATGATGGCCATGACCTATGGATATGTATATGTTGCACAGGTAGCCATGGGAGCCAGCCAGTCGCAGTTCTTC
>DAOVZP010000254.1 GCA_030635045.1 Bacteroidota bacterium
AATCGGAATGCAACACCTGCTTGATGCAGCCCATAACGGCTATAATATGACCGAGGTGGTGCATAATAATATGCTCTACGGCATGACCGGCGGCCAGCCAAGCGAATTTACACCCAAAGGGTTCAAGACCCCGACTTTGCCTCAGGGCGCAACACATCAGGGTTATGACATTTGCGGGCTTGTTGCGACAGCAGGAGCCAGCTATGTAAGCAGGATCACAGGTCTTGGCGATATCTCTGACCAGTTGGCAGAAGCCTTTTCACGCAAAGGGTTTTCACTCGTTGAGGTGATGGAAATATGTCCTTCTTACGGGGTGAAAAGCAACCCGGGCATGAAGCTAAAGACCCTGATCAAAGAGGCCGGCATCGAGATCAGGGTATATGCCGACAAAGAACAAAAAGCATTTGAAACCCAGGAACGTGAAGGCCTTCCCAGCCTGTTCGACCCGAAACTGGAAATTGAAAAAGAATTCTCACATAAGCTCGACAAGGATGTAAGGATATTCCTTAGCGGCACAGCCGGCGAAGGCGTTCAATCTGCGGCCGAGATGCTTATCAGGGCGGGGATGCGTTGTGGCCTGCACGGGACCAAGAAAGGAAGTTATCCTGTTACTGTAGGTGTCGGATTCTCTGCATCACACCTGATCCTCTCCCCGGAATCTATTTTATACACCGGCGCACCCAAGCCTGATGTGATCATGGTGACTTCTGAAGATGGGCTTAAGTTCGCACAAAAGCTTATCGATAATGCCGGTGAAGAGGTCTTGCTGATCATCGACAGCACACTTGAAATGCCGGACACCAAAGCAAGGATCATCACACATCACTTCCGCGAACATTTTGGAGGCAGAAATGCCATGATCACGGCGATGTTCGAATACCTCCGCCAGGCTGATGTCATACCAACTGAAGCACTGGAAAAACAATTTATGGGGAGCAAAATGGCAGCCAATGAGAAGCTGGTGCGTTTGATTGGAGAAGAGTTTGGTTTCAGCAGTGGGCAGTAGGCAGTAGGCAGTAGGCAGTAGGCTGGATTTAATAGATTGATAGGCTAATCCATCATTTTATCAAATAAAATGTTCCCCTGGCCTGAACGGATGTTGTAATCTTGTTCTCCTTCTCTAAAACCCCGAGGTACTTATTTATTTCATTGATGTGGGCACCCAGGATCCCGGACAGGTCATCGAGTGTACACGGGCGCCTGGCAATAGTTTCCAGAATAGCAGTTTCCATATCCTCACGATACGATTTTACTTCTTTTCTTTTAGGGGCAGCGGCAATTACCTCCACATTATCAAGTCCCAGGAAATCTGCAATGCCGGTTAATTCAGCATATGTTGCCGGATGGAGATCCTCCACCACTCCGGGCCGGTCCAAAGTATTCAACTGTACACTGTCCGGACTGATCTGCTCAATTGCATCTTTAAGGAAGAGCAGATCTTTTTCCTCATTATTATATCCGGGGAGTATAAATACTTCCAGCCATATCTTACCTGAAAATTCTTTCCTGAAATCAATAAGTCCTTTTATATATTCATCCAGCTGCAAAGAAGGATGCGGCCGGTTTAGTTTTTGAAATGATGCATTCGATGCAGCATCCAGAGACGGAAGCACAACATCAGCAAATAATAATTCTTTCCGCAGCTTTGGTGACGACAGCAAAGTTCCATTGGTTAAAACAGCAATCGGGATATCAGGTTTTATTTTCTTCAAGAAATCTATGACATCACCGATCCGAGAATTCAAGGTAGGCTCCCCTGAGCCTGAAAAGGTCATATAATCCGGATCCGGATTTCTTTCGAAATAATGCTCCAATTCCGCCTTTAGCTTGTCGAAGAGTATATATTCTTTCCGCTCGGTCGTTAATTTTGTTGTTGATCCGCATTCACAATAAACACAGTCAAGGGAACATACTTTAAAAGGAACGAGATCAATACCGAGCGACATACCGAGGCGTCGGGATGGCACCGGGCCAAAAAGGTATTTATACATGAGTTTTGTATCTAATCATAAGCCAGCCTGGTTTTTTCATCAGACATAGCCGGTTTAAGCCACCCTTCCCATTCAGGAGATTCCCAGGTACCCAGATTTGTGTGTGTGATCAAATATTTCTGAGGAATAGGATGAGTTCCTACAACCACTTTCATCTTATACTTATCCTCAATAAACTTCTGAAAGTGATCTATATAGGGGCAGGGAGGATAGCCAACGATAAAACCGGTTGCAAAATGAATCACTTCAGCACCATTCTTCCTGAGTTCTTCAGGCGTATATTCAATATTCCCACCCGGGCAGCCACCACAGCTGGTGTAGCCCACCAGCTCGACGTCTTCATCTTTTCCGTAAATATCGAATGCCCCCTCACGGTTTTGCAATGCCCTGAAACATTTGCCACCGGCACAAGACCGGTAGCGGTCGCAGATAATGATACCGATTTTTGTTTTCTTTTTCATGATAAATAGTATTTATTCTATAAATTTGAATGAACCTACATGGAGATCCCCCGGGTACCCGGGGGATCAATTCGACTTTGAATTTTCAATTCACTTCGTTCTTGAAAATTCAGTCTCATTGAGTTAAAATTCAATTCCCTTTCTTGCCTGCACCCCTTTCTGATAATAATGCCTCATCTCTTTCATCTCCGTAACAAGGTCTGCAGCTTCAAGCAATTCATCCGGAGCGTATCGTCCTGTAATCACCAACTCAACATGGGATGGTTTATCCTTTATCAGGCGTAAAACCTCATCTAATGATATCAGCCCATAATAGATGGCAATATTTAATTCATCAAGGATGACCAGTTCATGTTTCCCTGCACGTACAGTCTGCCGTATTCTCTCGAAGCCGTCCTGTGCTGCTTCCTTATCCTCAGGAGTTGGCTCATTAATAATAAAGCAGTCCCGGCCATATTGTCTCACAGTGATGTTTTCCAGATTACTGTTTATCACATCCTGCTCACTATAATGCATTCCTTTAACAAACTGCCCGATAAAAACTTTCATTCCTGCGCCCACTGCTCTTACCGCAAGTCCAAGAGCTGCTGTTGTCTTCCCCTTACCATTTCCCGTATAAACCTGCACATACCCTTTCATGATGCTTACAATATTAATGTTAACGGATCCCCTATCTCATCTAGACATCAACTGCATGAAATAACTTCGAATCAGACCCAAAATTATTCATGTTCATTTAACTGATCATTATGTTTAAATAGCTTTCAATTTTACTTTTTATTATCTCAGGAACTATCATCGGCTTGCGCGTATTTACATCCACAAATACCATAGTACTACTGGCAATATTGATAATATCATTGTGTTGGTTAATTACTTCATGCTTGAATTTTATTCTTGTTTCAGGCATTTCCAAAAGCTTTGTTCTGATGGTAATAATATCATCGTAAAAGACCGGTTTGAGATACTTTATACTTATCTCAATAACCGGCAAAATAATATTTTGACTTTCCAATTCCTTGTCGCAAATTCCAACTTTCCGAAGGAGATCAGTCCTGCTGATATGAAAGTACCTGGCATAATTTCCATGATACACATATCCCATTTTGTCAACCTCATCATACCTGACCTGAATTTTTGTTTCAGATGTTATCATGAATTTCAAATTACAAAAACCACTCAGGGTCAATGAACCTGCTTAAACTTTCCCCATAAGTTTTAATATGCCTGTTCTTATCTACTTTCAATGTAATCCTTCCCACATACTCTCTTAAAATAACAATGAACGATTCTTCAACGCCATTCTCCAACCTTATA
>DAOVZP010000042.1 GCA_030635045.1 Bacteroidota bacterium
GCTTTATGGCTCATTGTCTTCCAAGGCCGAAAACAATGATGCCCTTGATAATGCAGTACTGGATATGGCAGAGAAGAACAGCAGCTTATGGACACGCATTTCTTCTTTTTCGGTAAAAAACTTCAAACCATTCGACCCGGTTTCAAAGCGGACTGAAGGATTGATAAGTGGGGATGCCGGAGAATTCAAAGTCAGCAAAGGTGCCCCGCAAATGATCCTTGAACTGGCTCACGAAAAGGATACCATCAAAGAGGAAGTGGAAAAGATCGTTGAAGAGGCAGGCTCACATGGATACAGAACCCTGGGTGTTGCCAGGACCAATGGATCAGGGCAATGGGAATATGTTGGCTTATTGGCACTCAATGACCCTCCGAGAGAAGATTCGGCTGAGACTATCAGGCAGGCCCAGGAAATGGGAGTGAAAGTTGAGATGGTCACCGGCGACCATACAGCCATTGCCATTGAGATCGCACAGCAGGTGAATATTGGCAAACATATTATCCCGGCCAATGAATTTGTTGACCTTCCTGACAGGAAAGCAAGGACAATGATAGAACAGGCAGACGGGTTCAGCCAGGTTTTCCCTGAACATAAATATGAGATCGTCCAGTTATTACAGGAGGGAGACCATATTGTGGGGATGACCGGTGACGGGGTGAACGATGCACCGGCACTTAAAAAGGCAGATGCAGGTATAGCAGTGGATGGAGCAACCGATGCTGCGAAATCTGCTGCCGACATTGTCCTGACGAAGCCCGGCCTGTCGGTAATTGTAGATGCCATCAAGGAAAGCCGGAGGATCTTCCAGCGTATGCAGAGCTATGCCATCTACAGGATTTCCGAAACCATCGATGTGCTGTTCTTTACAGTGTTGGCAATACTGTTCTTCGGTGAATACCCTGTTACGGCTGTGATGATAGTGCTGCTGGCGGTTTTTAATGATTTTCCTATTATGACCATTGCTTACGACAAGGTTAAGTATAGCATGAAACCGGAAAAATGGAATATGCGAAAGGTTATAAGCATTGCCTCAGTACTTGGCTTTACCAATGTGCTGTTCACATTTGGGATGTTTTACCTTGGCAAACACTACTTCAAAATGGATTTTGTTGAGGTACAAACACTTGTCTTCGCTGAGCTCGCCATTGCCGGCAATCTGACAATCTTCCTGTCACGCACCTCAGGCCCGCTCTGGAGCATAAGGCCCGGTAACGGCCTGGTATTGTCTACCTTAATTTCGAAGATCATTGTTTCAATGATTTGTGCCTTTGGCTGGATCATTGCACCAATTGGTTGGTATATCTTCTTTGTATGGGGCTATGCCATGATCCAGATGCTCATCACCGACAGGGTGAAACTATTGGCATATAAAGTGTTTGATCATACGGAGATACAGTTTGCGAAGTAACAAGTATCGAGTATCAAGTATCGAGTATCAAGTATCGAGTATCAAGTATCAAGTATCGAAGTTACTCCTTATTCCCCTTCTCCAGCCGCAGCCTCAATCGCCGCCATACTTGCAAGCTCTTTGTCGATATGAAACAGTCCTCCTTTTTCACCTTCGGTAAGCCTGAACTTATCGATAATAGACCTGGCAAGGCTTTCTTCTTCGATCTGTTCCGTCACATACCATTGCAGGAAATTCAGGGTGTTGAAGTCTTTTTCTTCCATAGAAATTTCAACCAGCTTGTTGATGAGAGAGGTCACAAGGAGCTCATGCTCGAGCACCTTTTCAAAAACTTCATGCAGTGAGTTGAATTTTGCGGTAGGTTCTTCCAGGGCCATCAGGCAGGCATGGCCTCCCCTGTCATTTACATAGCTGAGGAGCTTGAGTGAATGCTCACGTTCTTCGGTGGCATGCATAAATAAAAATGCTGCCGCACCGGCATAACCATTCACCTCACACCATGAAGCCATAGATAAATATAATCTTGATGATTCCTCTTCGGCTTTGATCTGTTCAATAATGGCTTTCTCGAGTCTTGAGTTTAACATAGCAGTAAATTTTTCAGGTTCTTATTCTTATTCTTATTCCTTGTTCCTCTGTTCTCTATTCTCTATTCTTAACTTTTCAGCGCTTCCGCTCCACTTACGATCTCCAGGATCTCATTCGTGATCGATGCCTGACGGGCCTTGTTATAAGAAAGTTTGAGTTCCTTGAGCATTTCTGTGGCGTTATCGGTAGCCATATGCATGGCGGTCATCCTGGCACCATGCTCTGAAGCAAAAGAATCAAGTAAAGTTTTGTAGAATTGAATTTTCAGGCTTTTTGGGACGAGCTCACGCACAATATCTTCCTTGTTAGGTTCAAAGATATAGTCTACCTTAAGTGAAGAATCTTCATCATCCGGTGGAAGGATTGGCAGGAATTGCTCAGTTAACAGTACCTGCATGGCTGCATTTTTAAACTGGTTGTAAATAATTTCAATGCGGTCGTATTTTTTTTCTGCAAAATCTTCCATCAGGCCTTCGGCAATGGCAATAGCATTCTCGTAATCCAGCTTCTCGAAAAGCTCAATATTCTCTTTTACAACCGGAAAGCCATGCCTGTTAAAATGTTCTGCACCTTTCTTGCCAATACAAAAAAGTGAAAGGCCACCTTGCCCGTGCACATCTTTGTAAGTAGTGTGTATGAGATTTTCTGTCTGCTTGATCACATTTGAATTGAATGCGCCACAAAGCCCGCGGTTTGAAGTAACCACCACCAGCAAGACCTTTTTCACTTCCCTTTTATCAGAAAATGCAGCCTCATCAGATTGATCTAACCCTGCACTCAGGCCCTGAAGGAATTCCTGGAGTTTCTGGGCGTAAGGACGTAATTGCAGGATGGCAGCCATAGATCTCCTAAGCTTGGAGGCAGCAACAAGCTTCATGGCGCTGGTGATCTGTTTGGTAGAATTAACAGAATCGATCCTGTTTCTTACTTCCTTTAGGTTAGGCATGGTTTTTCTCTCGTTTATTCCTTTTATTCTGAATACCTGTCAGCAATATTCTTTGCAGCCACATCAAGGATCTTGGTAATGTCGTCGTTAAAAATGCCTTTTTCGAGCTCCTTAAGTGTCTTGCTGTGTTTTTCTTCCATAAAGTGGAGGAATTCTTCTTCAAAATCCTTAATGCTTTTAACCGGAACATTTCTGAGCAGCCCCGTAGATCCGCAATAAATGATTGCGATCTGTTTTCCCACAGGAACCGGCGAATATTGGTCCTGTTTCAGGATCTCAACATTTCGCTTACCTTTTTCGAGTACTGCCATGGTGGCGGCATCCAGGTCGGAGCCGAATTTGGCAAAAGCTTCCAGTTCGCGGTATTGGGCCTGGTCGAGTTTAAGGGTTCCCGCTACTTTCTTCATGGCCTTCACCTGGGCATTACCACCAACCCTGGATACAGAGATACCCACGTTAATGGCGGGACGGATCCCTGCATTAAAGAGATTGGATTCGAGGAAGATCTGTCCGTCGGTGATAGATATCACGTTAGTTGGGATATATGCTGATACGTCACCGGCCTGTGTTTCGATAATTGGAAGTGCTGTAAGAGATCCCCCGCCCTTGACCTTACCTTTAAGACATTCCGGCAGGTCGTTCATGTTAGCAGCTATGTCGTCAGAAGAGATAATCCTTGCAGCCCTCTCAAGCAGGCGTGAGTGCAAGTAAAACACATCACCCGGGTAAGCTTCACGTCCGGGAGGCCGCCTGAGCAGCAATGATACTTCACGATAAGCAACAGCCTGTTTTGAAAGATCAACATAAATTATTAGGGATGCCCTGTCGTTATCTCTTAAATATTCGCCAATGGATGCACCGGCAAAAGGCGCATAAAATTGTATCGCCGCCGGATCTGAAGCAGTAGCTGTGATCACCACAGTGTATTTCATGGCTCCATTGTCTTCAAGGGTCTTCACAGTATTGGCCACAGAAGAGCCTTTTTGCCCGATCGCAACATAGATACAATATACAGGTTCGCCTTTTTCAAAATTTTCTTTCTGGTTGATAATGGTATCAATGGCAATGGCACTTTTTCCTGTTTGACGGTCGCCGATGATGAGTTCACGCTGTCCACGGCCGATCGGGATCATGGCATCAATGGCTTTGATACCTGTTTGCAGGGGCTGGTTAACCGGTTGGCGGTAAATAACACCGGGGGCTTTTCTTTCAAGGGGCATAAGGAAAGACTCTCCTTCGATCGCGCCTTTGCCGTCGATGGGTTCGCCAAGGGTATTGATCACCCGGCCGAGCATGCCTTCACTAACATTGATGGATGCTATCTGGCCGGTACGCTTTACACTGTCTCCTTCTTTAATACTTTCCGGTTCTCCAAGCAGCACAACGCCCACATTGTCCTGTTCCAGGTTAAGTACGATCCCTTTCAATCCTGTTTTTTCAAACTCTATCAACTCACCTGATTCAACATTGTTCATCCCGTAAATACGTGCAATGCCGTCACCTACCTCCAATACGGTACCTACCTCCTCTAATTCTGCTACGTTTTGGTATCCCGATAATTCCTTGCGCAGGATGGCGGATACTTCAGCTGGTTTTATTGATGCCATATATTGTATTTTTTAGTATTCCCTTTTAAATAAATTGATCTCTGCCGAACCCTTTATCAGCTTCTTAAGCTGATAAGCGATGCTGGCGTCGTATTTATAGTCATCATAATTCATTACAAAGCCCCCGACAAGCTCTTCCTTAACTTCCTCAACAAGTTCAACTGTACCCTTTGTTTGGTCTTCCAGTAAAGTGATAACCTTCTTGCGGATCTCATCGTTGATGGCGGTAGCACTTGCAAAATAAATTGTAAAAATGTTCTTGAATTTTTTATATGCGAAAATGAACTCCTCAGCGATCTGGTTGATGAAAATTTCTCTTTTCTTCCTGGTAATGATATTCAGGTATCTCATGCTGAGTTCACTGATCTTATCATTGAATATGGCCCTGATCACATTATTCTTCTTCTCAGAACGGATCACAGGGCTCTTTAACAATTGAGTGAAGTCCTTGTTGGATAAGCAAACCGACATGATAAGCTCCATGTCTGCTTTGGTTTCCTCAACGACATTCATCTCAAGCGCTAACCCGAACAGGGCCTTGGCATACCGTTTTGCGATCAATGAATTAGGCATATGCTTAATTGAGATTGGCGTTTTCAATCAGATTTTTGAGATAGTCTTCTTGCTTATTGTCAGCTGAAAGCTCTCGTTCAAGAATTTTTTCAGCCACTTCAATTGAAATGGATGCGATCTGATTCTTCAGGTCTGTCATGGCAGCCATCTTTTCATTCTCGATCCTTTCCTTGGCATTTTCAACTATGTTGTTGGCCTCTTCGTTTGCTTTCACCCTTGCTTCCTCAATGATTGACTCCTTCACTTTCCGGGCTTCACGCAGGATCACATTACGTTCTCCCTGGGCCTCTTTCAGCAGTTTTTCATTGCCTGCCTTAAGAGTTTTCATCTCTTCCCTGGCCAGGTTGGCCTGGTTCAGGGCTTCATCGATGGTTTCTTCCCTGTCGTGGAGCGATTTAAGGATAGGTTTCCATGCATAGCGACGCAGGACAAAGATCAAAATGGCAAAGGATATGGTCATCCATAGGATCAGGCCTATTCCGGGGCTAACTATTTCCATTATTCTTTTTTTTTATTCAGTAAAAAGTCCCCTGCATAACAACCAACCGTTGAAATGCAGGGAACGTTGCCCGGCCTTTTACATAAGGACGAGCAAGAAACTTACGACAATAGCAAAAAATGCCACACCTTCAATAAGCGCGGCGGCGATGATCATATTTGATCTGATATCACCGACTGCTTCCGGCTGGCGTGCAATGGATTCAACAGCACCGCGACCGATCTGGCCTATGCCAATACCGGCG
Organism: Bacteroidota bacterium; assembly: GCA_030635045.1. Classification (GTDB taxonomy): domain Bacteria; phylum Bacteroidota; class Bacteroidia; order Bacteroidales; family B18-G4; genus B18-G4. The sequence continues at coordinate 5,866 of DAOVZP010000042.1, forward strand.
CCGATAGCTGCGATCCCTGCTCCTAAACCGGCACCCATCTGTGCGATTGGGGTAAGGTCAATTGCTGTCTCTAACATAATACTTAAAAGACTCATAATACTAATTATTTAGTGGTTATTACAAGGTTCGTTAATGATGTTCTTCTATTGCCATACCAAAATAAAGGGCAGACAAAAGCGTAAATACATAGGCCTGGATGAATGCAACCAGCAATTCAAGCAAGCTCATGAATACGGCAAAAGGTATCGAAAATCCTATGCCGATACCCAGGCCCAGGAATGAGTTAATATTTCCAAAGATAAATATCAGGCTGATGAAGCCCAGGATGATGGTATGTCCGGCAGTAATGTTTGCAAAAAGACGAACCATCAACACAAAAGGTTTTGTGAATATTCCAACGATCTCCACTATAGGCATTAATGGTATCGGAAATTTCAACCACCATGGCACCCCAGGTGCATTAACAATATGCTGCCAGTATCCGCGATTGCCGCTGAAGGTGGTGATCAGGAATGTGAATATTGCCATCACCCCGGTAACGGCTATATTACCGGTTACATTTGCCCCGCCGGGAAAGAATGGGATGAGCCCCATAAGGTTATTAAGGAAGATGAAGAAGAATATTGTGAGCAGGAAAGGCATATACCTTTCGTATTTTTTTTCGCCGATGGAAGATTTGGCAATATCATCACGCACAAAAATGATAATGGGCTCCAATAAAGACTGCATACCTTTTGGAGCCTGGCCTTCCCTTTTCCTGTAAGCCCTGGCTATAGATGTAAAAATGAGAATAAGCAGAATGCAGCTCATGAATATTTACAGAACATTCTTGGTAATTGACAGGTCGAGAGGAAGCGTAGCTGAGTTTTCTGCGCCTATGATCTCGTCGTCAAACATACCATGCTGCACAGCTCTTAGTATTTTGCCCTTGTTCTCACCTTCGCCCTCAAGATAAAAGCCATTGTGCTGGTGTCCGTGTGCAAGTTTGTTGGACCAAAAGGCATGGAATTCGCCATCGTGTATCAGTAACACCGGAAGCGGGATGCTTACATGATGTCCCTTGTATGTCCATAGATGCCATTCATGGGAATCGATCAGGTGTTCGATTATGATTTTTCCTATGTTTTGTTCTTCCTCGATTACCTCTTCTGCAATTATTTCACTTCTGTCAGGGTCACTTTCGTTATGTTGTGCAAATACCTTTGAAGTGGTCACCACACCAGAAATGATGATCATTCCAATGATGATGAAAAGCAGAAACCCGGCCTTAGATTTTTTAAGAAATAAAGGAAAATTCATATAACAGATACTGCTGATTTTTCGGGTGCAAGTTTACAAATAATCTACCATATAATAAAGAATTTTTCTAAATAAGTTATTTCGGCATTTAAATGCTGCATTAGCTGCCGGGCTGAATAAATTGACCGGGATACTTGTTTTCAAAATAAAAAATGACTAAATTCACCCCAACAGAAATAAATGAACGGACAGGCTATTGTCTTATAAATGTCAAAACCAATTGATCGGAAGCTTTTACCGGTTAAAAAACTAAGGAGTATGAAAAAGCTGAAATTATTAATGATCCCTTTCATTCTTGCAGGAATGATCGCATGTGTCCCACAGGGCGAAAAATGCCCTGAGGTAGATTTCGATAAAGAACTTTCAGAGATCCGGTCGGTACTGGAACAATATGAGCCGGCCCGGGAAAGTGAAGACTTTTCAACGGTTGATCAGATATGGGCATCAGATGAGGATATTGTCCTTTTCGGAACCGAGGGCGATGAACAGATGGTGGGGTTTGCAGCAATCAATAAAGCCATGAGCAGGCAATTTGATGAAGTTGAAAATACCCTGATCAACATTTCCGAGCAAAAGATCAAGATCAGCAAAGACGGAAATACAGCCTGGTTCTCTCAAGTGCTTGATTACAATTTTATTTACCAGGGAGTAGGCATGTCATTTGAAGGCATTCGTTCGACAGGGGTGATGGAGAAACGTGAGGGTACGTGGAAACTCGTTCAGGGGCATTTATCTGTACCCTACGAAGCTGAACTTGAAGAAGAACCCAGGTAGGCTTGTTTTAAAAAGCAGAAGTGAACTGTTTCAGGAACCTCTGGTCATTCTCAAAGAAGTACCTGATATCCCTTACTGAATACAGCATCATGGCGATGCGTTCTATTCCCATTCCAAAGGCGTAGCCTGAGTATACTTGCGGGTCTATGCCACAGTTTTTTAGTACTGCCGGATCAACCATACCACAACCCATGATCTCCAGCCAGCCTGAGTATTTGCATACATTGCATCCCTCACCTTTGCACAAAATGCAGGAAATATCCATCTCGGCCGACGGTTCTGTAAAAGGGAAATAAGAAGGGCGAAACCTGATCTTTGTTTCTTCGCCGAACATTTCCCTTGCAAAATAATACAGTGTTTGTTTCAGGTCGGCAAAAGAAACACCCTTATCAACATAAAGGCCTTCAACCTGGTGAAAGATACAATGGGAGCGGGCTGAGATCGCCTCATTCCTGAAGACCCTTCCGGGTGAAAGTGTCCGGATGGGAGGTTCTGTTGTTTCCATCACCCTGACCTGCACGGAGGAGGTATGTGTTCGAAGTGCCACCTGCTTCTGATAATCCTCTGCCTTTTCAATGAAAAAGGTATCCTGCATATCCCTGGCGGGATGCTCCGGAGGAAAATTCAGGGCGGAGAAGTTATGCCAGTCATCTTCCATCTCAGGGCCATCGGAAATAATAAAGCCAATGTTCTGGAAGATGCCAGTGATCCGGTTTCTGACAAGTGAAATAGGATGCCTCGAACCAATATTGGCCTCTTCAGCCGGACGGCTGAGGTCTGTTTCGGAAGCCTCAGTAGTACTGCCTTGTTCCAACTGGTCTTTTAAGGAGGATATTTTCTCTGCAGCCTTTTGCTTTAATGAGTTTAAAGCCTGGCCTATTTCTTTGCGCTGCTCAGGAGCTACATTCCTGAAGTCGGCAAATAAAGCAGGGATCAAGCCTTTCTTGCTTAAAAAGCGGATGCGTAAATTTTCCAGGTGCTCATGGTTTTCGGCCACAAGCCTGTCAATTTCCTCACTGAGATGCCTGATCTTATCTTTCATATGATTAGTCGATGATCTCAATGGTCATCGCAACATCTTTTACCGGTTTATCACCGTAAGCTGTCTGTACCGCAGCGATCTTGTCAATTACATCAAGGCCTTCGAGCACTTCACCAAAAACAGTATAGTCATTGTCGAGGAAAGCAACACCCCC
>DAOVZP010000114.1 GCA_030635045.1 Bacteroidota bacterium
CACTTAAGCATTTAACTATAAACTGCTAACTTACAACGAATTCAAAACTCAAAACCCAAAACTCAAAACTACCTGATACCCCGCACACCGTCCCTCGTACCGGTTTCAAATACGTACAACCTATTATTTTAGAAAATAAAATATGGGTTATAAGTGCGAAAATCACCAATTAATCATAGCAATTCTTTCTCCTCAAGTGAAGCCTTAATTTGCTCATGGTAATTCCAAAACTTGATTTCTATATCGTCAAGTATTTTCCTGAATTCCGGATGATCCTTAATGTTATCGAATAAAGGATCCATTTCAATAAAAATGACCATCCAGTAAAAATAATTGTCCTGTTGTGAGAACAACCTTAAATGTTCAATGGCTGCATCTGTATTACCGTGAAAAGAATAATACGCTGCTAAACTTAAATCCTTATAAATGGATTTATCGTTATCAGCATAGTTTTTATAATTCGCAAAATATTTTTCAGATTCCTCTTTAAGTCCCATTTCGGAAAATACCAATCCAATTTTTGCGTTTTCCCCGGCATAAACATCCAGTTTATAAGCTTCCCTAATTTCATTAAACTTCTTATAATAAGCATAAGCACCATCGTATTCCCCAAGGTAATAATAGGCTTTCCCAACTTCCTGTATGATGTCCAGACGTGTTGAATCCCTTTGAAGTGTGGTAATCAAACTTTGCCTTAATTGCATGAGGTCTCTATCCCTTGCAAACAGGATGTAGGCCTTCACATATAATGAATACAAATTTTCAGGATTATATGCCAGGGACCTGTTAATGTATTTTTCAGCTTCATCAACAAATCCGGACTGAATAAAGGCATTGCTGATGTGCAAATAAATATAACTTGCAGTGACTGAATCGTGTGCCGCGATATCTAATCTGATCCCCTTCAGTGCATATTCGATGTATTTTTCTGTATTTGGAAGGTAATTCGCATAAAAATCTGACAGGGTGTTTATGACCAGAGCAGAATTCGGATTGTGTTCCAGCGCTTTTTCAAGATACGGGACAGCCAGTTCATACTCTTCACTATACATATAAAACAGGGCTTTAGCAATTAAGCTCTGGGGTAATTGTGGGTCGAATAGTAAGGCCTGATCAGCGTAATAGTTGATCTGATCCGAATACACTTTCTCAGCTTGTCTTACATCTAATAAGTAATAAGCAATAGCAATATCTGCGTATGCGCGTGCAAATTCCTCATCATGCTCAATCGCTTTCTTAAAATAGGTAATGGCCTCTTCTAATCCTTCAAAGGTTTCCTGGTAAAAGAAATCCAGGCCTTTTAAAAAATAATCATAGGCAACAAGGTCATCGGTAGGGATCTTATCAATCCTTGCTTCTTCCTCCGGGGTGATAATTGCCTCTATTTCCGTGGCAATATCTTTTGCAATTTCATTCTGCAATTTAAATATATCCTTCGCTTCCCTCATATATTGCCTGGACCACAAATGTTTATCATCCAGTGCTTCGATCAACTGGATATGAAGTAATATCTGATCACCGATTTTTTGACCGCTGCCTTCCACAACGTATTTCACGTTCAACTCCCTGGCGATCTCTGGAATTATTTTGGGGTTGTTCCTGAATTTTTCAATGGATGTCCGGCTGATCACCCTCAGGTCTTCTATTTTTTGAAGGTCATTCAGTATGGATTCCATTAATCCATTAATGATATAAACATTGGTAGAATCATCACTGTCGTTTATGAATGGTAAAACAGCAATGGATTTTTCGAGAACGCCCTGTTCGTTGGAAAACGGTTTAACAATAAAAAAAAGTATCACCAGTAAAAACACCATAATAAGAGGTACCCCAAGCACTACCATCATTCTTTTTTTCCTGGATTGGCCATTTTGAATAGGATCACTTTCATTAAGGTTCCTCTTCCCTGCCTCCCCGGGTGGGTATCCATAATGATCACGGAAGCATTTGATAAAGTATGAAGTACTGCTGAAACCAACTTTATATGATACTTCGGAAACATTAAAGGAATCTTCTTGCAACATTTCCATCGCATTCTGCAATCGGACCTGTCTGATAAATTGACTGGCAGATAGATCTGTCAGTTTCTTCACTTTCCGAAGGAGATTGGAGCGGCTCATACCCAATTCATGTGCAAGTTCAGAAACACCGAACTGATCATTGGATATATTCTCCTCAATACTTTCAGTTGCTTTCCTTAAAAAATCATTTTCGATGGGATGAGAATCAGGCATAGTCGTAAATCCTTATACCGAAATTAGACATTTTTTTACATATGATAAGAATATTGAATTAAGATAATACCCTAAACATACTGCCTGCCGTCAACCATCAGCTGACCTAATGCGTCATAATTTATATCCCTGCATCATAATTTCAATCCTTGCAGCAAACTTGATATCATCCGCTCCATAAGTGTTTAGCGATGCTTCACCGTTCAATGCAACTTTGTAACATCAAAAAAATGTCAAACTTCAAACATCGAAATTATGAAAACACGAATTTATTTTTTAGACAACCTGAGAACCTTTATGATCTTCCTGGTTATTGTATTACACGCAGGTATCGTTTATGAACCTATCCTGGAAAACGTATGGATTGTCGTTGATCCTGATCAAAACAGTTCAATAGGCTTGATCCGTATGTATCTGGATATCTTTGTGATGTTTACGATGTTCTTTGTTTCAGGGTATTTTATACCTGACTCATTAAAAAGTAAAAATACATGGGGATTCCTTAAATCAAAATTCAAAAGGGTCATGATTCCCTGGATAGTGGCGGTATTTACCTTGATCCCGGCTTATAAATTCATTTTTCTGTATTCAAGGGGATTACCACAGGAAGAATGGTACACATACTTTCACTTATTTGAAAGGGCTGGAGGAAACTTAGGTTTCTATGCCGACAATCCGACCATGGGATGGCTGTGGTTCCTTCCCGTTCTGTTTTTATTTCAAGTACTGTATCTGGTTTTGGCAAAGACCAATGTATTTTCAATAAAGATCTCATTAAGAACAGGCGTGATCTTAACTTTTGCAACTGGCATTATTTACAGTATGGTCATCTCAAGTATGGGACTCCGTGGTTGGTTTCATACACCTATTCTGCATTTCCAGTCAGAAAGGCTGCTGGTATATTTTATGGTCTTTCTCCTGGGATCTTTGTGCTATAAGCTGAATGTATTTGAATCAAATATTAAAAATAAAAAGTATTATATCTGGTCAAATATTGTGCTCACCCTTTCACTCAGTGTATTCACTGCAGTTGCATTGAATTTCTTCTTCAATATGATCGAACCGGGGAGGAATTACTTCTTCGTTTCAGATACAGTCGATAGGGTGATCTATTATAGTACTTCGCTGCTTTCAATGTTCAGTTTCCTGTACATTTTAATCCACATTTTCAGATTCAGGATTAATAAAACCAGCAGCATGTTCAGTGAACTAAGTAAAAACTCATATGCTGTTTACGTCATTCATATGGTAGTGATCGGCGTATTTGCTCTTATGCTTCTGAACGTCTCCATGCCCGGCATTGTAAAGTTTTTCATCCTGACAATATTAACATTTGTTGTTTCCAATATCCTGGTGTCAGCCTACCGGGCCATATTCAAAAAAAGTCTATCAAATAGTATGCTAACGAAAGCCATACTTCCGGCAGCCATATTGCTTACCATTGTAATTTATGCACAGCAGGAAGACCTACCGAAGGAGCAAGTGCAATCAGCAATCTCAGAGGCTGTTCCCGAAGTCAGCATACATATGGCAGCACTCCAGGGTGACAATAAGGCCATTCATCAGCACATAGCAGCTGGTTCCAACCTGAATAAGCCTGAGCCCTCTGCCGGGTCTACACCACTGATCACTGCATCTTTGTTTGGAAAAATTGAAGTAGTCAGGGCTTTGGTGGAAGCAGGAGCCGATGTAAACTATCAAAACAAGGAAGGATCAACTGCCCTGCATACTGCAGCATTCTTTTGCCATCCTGAGATTGTAGGTATATTATTGGATAATGGTGCTGATAAGAGTATCAGGAACAATGCCGGATCAACGCCACTTGAATCCGTGCTGGCATCCTTTGAAGCCGTTAAAGGTATTTACGATTATTTCGGAAATACACTTGGCCCACTGGGGCTTCAACTTGACTATGAACATCTCAAGATTACCCGTCCAAAGATTGCAGATATGCTGCAGGACAATGCTTTTGAATAACATAAAATTTTTATTAATTTTAATAACTGATTTAACCAATTTATAATGAAATACAGAAGATCAAGAAAAATCCGCAATGACGCCAAAAAGGTATTTTATAAGAAAGGGACTTGTTCCCGCACATTCTTTTATTTGCTAAACCGTGAATACGGCCATCCATTGGACGATGAGGAAAAAGCAGCCGACCCATTAGCCGGAGGGATATTGCAGCATGGTTATCAATGTGGCATGTTGTGGGGTGCCTCAATGGGCGTGGCTGCTGAAGCTTACAGGAGGGTTGCTGACAGGGACAAAGCCACTGCCCTGGCCATCAAGGCTACCCAGTATGTCATGGACTCATTTGTAAACAGGACCAAGAGCCCGGATTGCGTTGATATCACGAACACTGATTTTAAAAAGAAATTCAGTATCGCCAAATTTTTATTCTCAGGCCGGTTCTATCATTGCTTCAGGCTCTCCTCCAGGTGGGCACCGGAAGCATATAAGGCTGCTGAAGAGGGCTTATCCCTTAACCATGATGAGCTCCCCCAGAGGTGTATGAGCTGCGCATCGGAGGTTGTGAAGCGGATGGGCGGAACAGATGTGGAAATGGTCATGGTTGCGGGCCTTGCCGGTGGAATGGGTATGAGCGGAAATGCCTGTGGGGCCCTGGGTGCCGCCATCTGGATGAAAGCCCTGATTAACATCAGGGAAAATAAGCGGAAACCTTCTTTTTCCGATCCGGAATCCGAAAAAATAATTACAGCATTCTATGAAGCAACTGATTATGAAATGAAATGCAGTAAGATAACAGGAAAGCGCTTTGAGACATTAGATGATCACACGGAATTTATAAAAAACGGCGGTTGCGAAGAATTGATCAATGTACTTTCATGATGACAGTTTACAGTTGACCGTAGGACATAGGCGGTAGGCAAAATTCTCGAGTGGATGCTCAACACTAGCCTGAACCTTGCCCCCTGCCCCTTGTACCCTTATTGCTTTATCATCTTCCTTGTTATCACCTCATTTCCTGCTTTCACCTGAACAAAATATAACCCATCCTGGGTTTAGGAAGGATTCCTATCAGGGTTCTGCATTTCATTATTATGATTTTCCCGGACTTATAATTGTATTACATAAGATGTTTTGGGATTTCTTGCAAATAAAATTATTTCACACGTAATATTTAGTAAAAATTGCAAAGCTTATTCAACTGCTTCGGAGAATCAATTTTGATTGGCCTTTGTACTAGCTTAACTTTGAAGGAGAGAAAATTACATCAAAACCAATCCGTCACATGAGTACTTTTATTGAAAATAAGCCCTTTCTGGTACTGACAGGAATTTTTATTTTTCTTTCTGTTATTACGCTTATCAGTATAATTAGCGGCAAAAAAATTGCCTGTAGTAATTATCTTAAATATACATGGGCTTTTTTTCTGATACTTCTTGTTTCGGATATTTTCTCCTTCTCTTATGCTGCTTTGGGCTGGGCAATAATTAGTTTTCTGATACTGCGTGAGTATTTCTCACTGGTGGACCTGCGCATACAGGATAGAATCGGAATCCTTGTTGCCTATTTGTCGATTCCCTTTATGATGTATTTAATCATTATCGACTGGTATACGATGTTTATTATTTCCATTCCTGTATATAGCTTTTTGGTTATCCCTTTCCTGATATCAATTTCAGGTAAAGAAACAGATGGTGCCATTTACGCCATAGGTACCATAGATTTCGGAC
>DAOVZP010000208.1 GCA_030635045.1 Bacteroidota bacterium
CCCATGATCTCGATAGATGTCCTGGAGTCGAGGTTTCCTGTGGGTTCATCAGCCAGGATAATAGAAGGCTCATTCACCAGGGCTCTTGCCACTGCTACGCGTTGCCTTTGCCCTCCCGACAGTTCATTGGGCTTATGTGTTATGCGGTCGGACAGCTGAACATCTTCCAGAACCTTTTTAGCCCGTTCAATCCTCCTGGCCTTGCTAAAGCCTGCATAGACAAGGGGAAGGGTTACATTCTCAAGGGCTGTTGAGCGGGGCAGGAGGTTGAATGTTTGAAAGATAAAACCAATCTCTTTATTGCGGATCTCTGCCAGCTGGTTGTCGTTGAGCTTGCTGACATCTTTACCATTGAGGAAATATTCTCCACCCGTAGGAGTGTCCAGGCAGCCAATGAGGTTCATCAAAGTGGATTTACCTGAACCGGAAGGCCCCATAAGAGCAACAAACTCGTTTTTATTTATCGTCAAGGATATCGAACGAAGGGCTTTTACTGTTTCTGTTCCGACAACAAAATGCCGTGCAATCTCATTTAATCTGATAACTTCCTGGCTCATGGATATGTGCTTTTATGCAAATTTAGTTAATTTCTGTTTAAGCTTAGGTACATTTAATTTGTAGATGCTGGATGCTGGATACTGGATCCCAGCCCCCCCAATTCAACCAGTTTAACTAGTTCGACCAATTCAACTATTTCAAAAACGCAAAACAAAATTTTCTTTTGCAATATCTTCTTTAAAAAGCAAAATCCCTGTCCTGAACAAATCAATGGATACGGTCACCGATTCGTGCTTCCTGATCTCATCCCATGCCTCTTCCATCCCTTTCGACCAGTTGATGTCATCGATAACAACCATACTCCCGGGATGTAATTTAGGTAATATCTGGCTGAAGTATTCCAAAGTTGGTTTCTTTCTATGGTTTCCATCGATGAGGACAAAATCAAGCTTATCGAAATTACGCACTGTCTTTGCGAGCAAATGATTAAAATTACCCATGATCAGCTCAATGTTCCCGATCCCCATATGGTTGAAGTTCTCCCGTGCTTTCTCAGCGATCATCGCACAGCCTTCCATTGTTACAATATTGCTTTTTGGTGCTGCAGCGGCAATATACAGTGTGCTGATTCCCATCGCGGTGCCTACTTCCAGTATCTCATCAGGCTCAGCGTATTTAACCAAACGGTATATCAGGGCTCCAAATTTCGGGCTGATGGAAGAGCTGCGGGTAATGCTGCGTATCTGCCTGAACCTTGTCTTGTATTCATGTTGGCCGGCTCCGGTGCCAAAATCGGTTGTTTCAAGCAGGCTTCTTTGTCTGAGTAACAATGATCTCTGTTTCTCTATACGGGAGTATGCCGACTGAGGACTCTTATCAAGGATAAGCCCGGTATAGAATTTAAACACAAAAGGGGAGTGCACCTTGAATTTTGATCTTGCACTCAAGATGTATTTAAAGTATCGAACGGAAGTACTGAATTTGCGTGAGATCACTTTAATTAAAAGCCAGTTTGTTAAAATAAAATATGGTTCGTTTGCCTCCTGATATTCTGTTATTCTTGATCTTCTGATAGCCAAAGCAAATAAAATAGTTCTGATACCAGTGGATCATTTTACTTCCCAGGTCCTCCATAAGCTTGTCACCTTTATATTTGCTCTCAATGCTAATATTCTGAAGGGGGTTGTCACTTTCCGGACTTCCGGCCATTTTGTAATACAGGTGGTTTTCACTGCTGTAGAAAAATGCTAATTCTGTCTGGCTTGAATAGCTTTCCATGTACTTTACCAGCTGGAATGTCATGATATTCCTGATCTCTATCCCATCATCCCAGATTAATTGCCCGTCAGGGGAAAATGCTGCTGCAATACCGGAAATATATTTATAACCGTCGAATACGGTATAGGTCTGCGGGATCGGCATTCCGTAGTAGTCATAATACATATTTGTTACTGTTCGGTATTCCGGGTAATAAGCTTCCGACAACAGAACATAATTGCCCATAAAAGGTATTACATCATGGAGGATAAGGGTATAATCAAGGGAATATTCCCCTCCCTGTTTTTTTTGTTTTTCTGCTTTCTTTCTCAGGTCGGCAATTGTTTTGCTGCTCAATGAACGGTACATTTCCTCAAACTCCAGGAAGTTATAATAATTGATGAATTCCTGTTTTTCGCCAATGAATTTTGTTATAAAATACCCGGCTGATTCAAGCCCGGCCTCATCTTCATCTCCTCCGATCCTGGATGCGTAATTACTGTAAGTTCCCATTATCAACAGGGTGTCGCCTGCCGTGCTGGCAATCCTTGCCTCATTGATCACCTTTCCCTCGATGGCAGGATTAATACGATAGGTTCTTTCAATTTTACCATCCGGGCCAAATCGAAGAGCCAAAATGGCATTTTGTTTTTTACCAAGATAGTTTTCCAAAATGATGAGCATCTGTTTTTCATCCTGGTCGTAACTTATTTCCTGGATGATATTCAAGCCTTCAAGCTCAGGTTTTATTTCTTTTGATGAGCCTGCAGACAGGTCAATAAGGATGAACAGAGGTTCAAACCTCGTATTGTTGAATGCAATGACAGCATTCCCCTCATGTATGCTGAAATTTATTGCTTCTGATTTCTCCGGGGCGAGTCCGTTGATCAGGGAAAATGTATTAAGTCCGTAATTAACCGTAAGGATTTGAATATTATGGTCTGATCGTTGCTTGTCAGCATCATGAAAGAGCAGATACGTATTTTCACCGTCGCTGCTGAAGCCTTTGAATTTAGCACCCTCTATCAGTGCAGTATCGGCAAGCCATTTTTGCATCAGGTTCTTATCATAAAAAGCAAAATGCCACAGGCGTGTGTCAAGTTCGCTGCCTTTTTTATCACTCTCAAAAAATACCAGAAGCCCGTTTTCTCCGCATGGCACCAGGTTGTAGCTTTCCATGTCGAGATTGGCATTCAGCTCAATCCTGAGAGGATTTTCCCGCTGTGCATGGCCTTGCATGAATGTGCCCATGCAGAGAAGAACGAAAAATATGCCGCTTAGATAATACTTCATTTTAATTCAAGCGCATTGTCATACACAATATTAACACTTTTTTCGCTGAAATATTTGAAGGCAATATAAAAAAAGGACCCTGCCGATGATGGCCGGCAGGGTCCGGAATAAAGGTAGATTACCTTAACTATTTTTCAATCACCAGCTTTTCAATGCCGGTGTTTCCATTTTGATCGGTAAAATGAAGCAGGTAAATGCCATTCCTGATGCCGGCAAGGTCAATATTGGTTGAGCCGGTAAAGCTTTGTTCTTCCATAACTTTTGTTCCCAGTAATGAATAAACCTGCAGGCTGAGCGACAGATCAGCATCAGTTCTGATATTAACTGTATTCACTGCGGGATTGGGATAGATATTAAGCTGTGCCGAGAAATTATTTTGCTCACCCAGTCCGGTAATTTCTGAACCTGTGATCAGTATCTCATCCACTTCCCAGGTAGCTGCTTCCTGATTGGTTGATGTATACTTGAAGGCAATGTACACAGCCTCACCATCGATGCCTGAAATATCGATATCACCGCTGGAAATCCATTCAAAGTAGCCGCTTGAGGTTTCAAATGTCATGGGATCCCAGCTTGCTGAGGTGGGGTCAATACCATCATAATCGTTTGATATCAATGCTTCCAGCGCAGTGCCGTCATAAGCATCCGCATTATAAAAATTTATTACCTCATCCGTATAATTATTGAAATTCATGGGAGGGGATATCAGCCAGTCCTCATTAGCATAGGTCTGGCCGGCATAGCCACTCATTTTTGCACATGGTGTATCTCCAACGCCATGTTCATCATCTATTTCCCACACCTGCTCACCGCTAACACTGATACGACTCCAGTTGCCCCAGCCATCATTAAAGTTTTCTGATTCGATAATGGTAACATCAGCTGTTGTTGCTGTGGAAGCAGGAGGTGTTCCGTCATTTTTATAATCGATATCAGCGCCACCATTGGTATATGGAAATATTTTAAAATAGTACGGTGTGTTACCTTCCAGGTCAAAGAAGGTGCATTGTTCCACACCATAAGAGATATTCAGTGCTCCGGAACCATCTGAAAGGTCAATGTCGTCAGCAACCGCTGTGCCATCTACAGGAGCTGTAATATTATCTTCGGTACTGGCTAAGATAAGGTATGCGCTTGGCAATTGACCCCCGATTGCATCGGTCCAGGCAATATTGATGCTAATACCCATGGACAGGGCATCAAAGCCCGTTGGATAATTGCTTGGTTCAGGTGAGATTCCGGCAGCCATTACACTGAAATCATCATAATAGACTAATCCTCCAGTGTTATTGTCTTCATGGTATACCCTCACCTCGAACCTGAAACCATCGGCATTGGCCGGGGCTGTTAGTGAAACGTTAAAAAGTTGCCAGTCGGGGTTGTCGGTAGAATAA